>CAWVLE010000259.1:0-6997 GCA_963929805.1 uncultured Eubacteriales bacterium
TCGGCTCGGGTGTCGGCTCGGGTGTCGGCTCGGGCGTGGGCGTAGGCGTCGGCACGGGTATAGGCGTCGTATTGGGCCGCGCGTCCGCGTCCGCGTCGTTAAGCCATTTCATGGTTTGCGGGCCGGCGGTGCCGTCGGCGGTCAGGCCCGCGTTGTAATTTTTATTTACGTAGCGCTGGAAATCCAGCACCGCCTGTTCGGTCGCCGAGTCGTAACGGCCGGTAGGCTCCAGGTAATCCAGCCAGCGCAGCTCGATCAGCCGCCACTGCAACTGGGAAATCTGTTCTTTAGACGCCTTGCGGTAGTTCTGCACCGGCGTGGGCGCGGGGGTAGGCGTAGGCTTGGGCGTAGGGGTTACGGGGTTGCCGTAATCGTCCTCATAATCGCCGTCGTCGTAGCCGCCGTCCTCATAAAAGTCGTCGTCGCCGGTCAGATCTTCGCCGCCCTCTTCGTCCTGCCAGTCGGTCCTGCCGCCGTCGGTGGGCTCGATATCGTCCAGTATATCGGGCTCGGCGGTGGGCAGCGGGGTAAAGGTAGGCGCGACCCATTCCGTATCGTCCGTAGGCGCGGGGCCGTCCACCGTGGCGTCCAGCGCGCCGCGGCCCATATTGACCACGGCGATAATCACGCCGATGACCAGGACCACGACCACGCCGCCCATGATGAGCATCTGGCGGGTGACCTTGCGCCCGTCGAGCTGCTCTTCTTCCCCGGCGGGGCCGCGCTGTTCGGGGCGCGCCTCATGCGCGGCCGCGCGCGGCCGCTGCGCCAGATAGCCCGTGCCGTTTTCCTCAAAGAACACGCGCCTGCGCGCGCCTTCCTGGGTTTGCGCGCCGCCGCGCAGCTGTTCCAGCCCTTCTTCAAAGGCGGCGCGATCGGCGCCCTCGCTCAGCGCGATTGTGCCGTCGTCCTGGCGCCGGGCCAGGCCGCGCGGCAGGTATTCGCGGATGCGCAGCCGGGTTTGGGTTTGGGTGTCCCAGGCCGCGTACACCACGCCCTGGGCGTCCTGGCCCAGCGCGCGCCCCACCATAAACCTGCCGCCCGCAAGCAGCGTGCCGGGCGCCAGGTGTTCCCGGGGCACCGGGGCGAAGGCGTCTTTTCCGCAGGCGGGGCATACGCCCTGCTGGCCGACCGGTTCAAAGCAGTACATACACCGCTTGGTATCATGGTTCCGTTCCATCAAAAAGCCTCCTTTGAGGGATAGACGTCACTCCGCGATCAGCTGGGCCAGACGGCTGGTCAGCCGCTCGCGCAGCCGCTCGCGCACTTCCTCTACCGTACCCAGCGCGTTTACCGTGTTAACGCGGCCGCTTTCACGCGCGGCCATTTCCAGGTAATAATTGTAGGTGCGCCGCGCAAATTCCAGATCGCTTTGTTCGATGCGGTCGGGCGCGCCGCCGCTTAATACGCGCTCAAGCCCTTTCTCGGGTTCCAAAAGCAAAAGCAGCGTAAGGTCGATTTTGCATTCCTGCACCGCGGGCGCGTTAATGGATTTTACCAGGTCCGTGCCCAGCGCGCGGCCCGCGCCCTGATAGGCCACGCTGGAATCCACAAACCGGTCGCACAGCACCGCCCGGCCCGAAGCCAGCGCCGGGGCGATTACGTCGCTTACGTGCTGGGCGCGCGCCGCGGCGAACAAAAGCGCCTCGCACAGGTCGGTCATGCCCGCGTTTTTCACATCCAGCAAAAGCGCGCGTACGCGCTCGGCCACCGGGCAGCCGCCCGGTTCGCGGGTGAGCGTTACGCGATAGCCGCACTTTTCAAGCCACTTTGCCAGAAACGGCGCCTGGGTGGATTTGCCGCAGCCGTCCGGGCCTTCCAGCGTAATAAACGGCCCGCGCGCCCTTTCGCGGCCGCCCAGCAGGTAATCGGTTAGCTGATCTACCGTTTCCACGACGGTATCCGCGCCGCTGCTTTCCAATTCTTCCCGGCCGCCGTAGCCGTAGAGCACGCCCACCGCTTCGATGCCGTTGGCGCGCGCGCCTTCCACGTCAAATTTCCGGTCGCCCACCATGCAGGCGCGCGTATAGCGCTCGGGCAGCGCGCGGCGGATCTGCTCGGGCTTGCGGGAATGCTCGTCCTCGGGCCGGGCGGCGATCACCTGGTCAAAAAAGCCCAGCAGCCCAAAATGGTTAAGGATTTTGCGGCAGAATTTTTCGGGCTTGGCGGAGGCCACCGCCAGATACACGCCGTGCTTTTTCAGGCTGCGCAGCATCTGGGGCACGCCCGTATACACCGCGTTGTCCATCCAGCCGTGCCGCTCGAAATAGGCGCGGAAAAGCCTCACCCCTTCGCGGGCGGCCGCCTCGTCCATGCCCATGGTCTGGGTATAGCTTTCATACAGCGGCGGGCCGATAAAGCTGCGCAGCAGCGCGGCGTCGTAATCCGTTCGCCCCATGCTGTCCAACGAATATTTGACGGATTTAACGATGCCAGGTTCCGATTCTGTCAGCGTTCCGTCCAAGTCAAAAATTGCCACGTCGAAGTACGGGGGCCGCGCGCCCTCGCCGCTATGGTTCATCCAAATCACGCTTTCGTCAATATTTTGCCATGATACTATCATTGTATTTCATACGCGCGCAAATTTCAACAAACAAACGGAAAAGGAAATTGGGTTTTATTCGGCCGAAAATGTTTTCACCCATTGCCGCCCGCGCCAAAATAGGGTATGATAAGAAGGGTATTCGCGGCGCGTTCGCGCGCCCGTCCGTTAAAGGGAGTTTTTCATGATTGAATCGTTTATCGCCGCGCCGCTCGTGGGCGGCGTGATCGGATATATCACCAACGCCATCGCCATACGCATGCTGTTCAGGCCCTTTGAGCCGGTGTATCTGTTCGGGCGGCGGCTGCCCCTGACGCCCGGTTTGATCCCCAAGGAAAAAGGACGCCTGGCGCGCGCGGTGGGCGAGATCGTCGCCTCGCGCCTGCTAAACGCGGAAACCTTGGAAAGCGCGCTTACCTCGCCCCAGATGCTTGCGCGCGTGGAGCAGGCGGTAGATCAGGCGCTTGAGCGGGCCGGGCGTGACCGGCGCACGCTTGGCGAAATTTCCGCCTCCATAGAGGGCTGCGGCCGGGCGGTGGAGCGCGCCGCGGACCTGGCGGCGCGGGCGCTGGCCCGGCGGCTCGCGCAGGCCGGACTGGGCGACGTCGCGGCGCGCGCGGTTATGGAACATTTTAAAAAAAAATCGCCCGCCGCGCTTAACTCGCTGGCGCGCGCACTGTTTGACCACAAATTTAAACAAAATATTACGCGCCAGTTGGCCGCGGCCGTGAACAATTACATTGCCAATAACGCCCAAGAATTTACACAGGCCTTTATACGGCGCGAGACCGGGCGCGTTCTGGACGAGCGGGTATGCGATTTGGCCGCGCGCCATGCGCGTTCTGCCGGCGCGTTGCGGCCGCGTCTTATAGAGGCGTACGCGCGCCTTGTCCGCTCGGCCGCGCCGGGCGCGATCGCCGCCGTAGATCTTAAGCGGGTGGTGAGCGAAAAGATAGACGCGCTCAGCGCGCGCGAGTTAGAGGCGCTGGTCATGTCGGTAATGAAAAGGGAGTTGCGCGCCATCGTATATTTGGGCGCGGCGTTGGGCTTTTTGATGGGTTTTGTCAATCTGCTTTTCGCCTAGCGGCGCGGGCGCGCGGAAAGGTATAGACAGGTTATGTCGGAATACATTTTGCAAGTGGAAGACCTGTGCTTTCGCTATGGGCGCTACGAGGCGCTTTCCCACCTGAACTTTTCGCTAAAGGGCGGGCATCTGGTGGGGCTGCTGGGCCGCAACGGCGCGGGCAAATCCACGCTGATAAACATTCTGCTTTCCATACTGCGCCCCACGTCCGGCCGGGCGCTGATCGCGGGCGTGCCGCCGCGCGAGCGGCCCGCGCCGCTTAAGCGGCTGTGCGTGGTGCGCGAAAAGGCGCTTTATCCGCCCTCCATACGGGTAGGCCAGGCGCTGGCCGCCTGCCGCGATTTGTACCCGAACTGGGACGCGCAATACGAAGAAAAGCTTTTAACGCTGTTTGAGCTCAATCCCCGCAAGCGGGCGCGCCAGCTTTCGCGCGGCATGGAATCGGCGCTGGGGCTGGTTATCGGGCTGTGCTCGCGCGCGCCGCTTACCATATTTGACGAACCTTCGCTGGGGCTGGACGCGGTGGCGCGGGAAAATTTTTACGAGCAGCTGCGGCTGGATATGGCGGCGCATCCGCGCACCGTGATTATTTCCACCCACCTGATCGACGAGGCGGCCGCGCTTTTTGACGAAGTGCTTATCGTAAACCGCGGCCGGCTGCTGATCCATTCGCGCGTGGAGGATCTATTGCCCACCGCGGTCACGCTAAGCGGCGAGGAAAGCGCCGTGCGCCGCGCGGCCCAGGGCCACGAGATTTTGCACGAAAGCGCGCTTAACGGCGTATGCCAGATCAGCGTGCGGTGCGCGCCCCGCGAACAATTCGAGGGCGTGACGGCGGAGCCTTTGCCGCTGCAAAAGCTGTTTGTCTACCTGACGGAAGGAGGCGTCGCGCAATGAGGATTCGAGGCGTCGCGCGCCACCTGTACAGGCGCTACACGCCGGCCGTGGCGGTATACATGCTGCTGGTGGCGGCCATCGCGCTGGGTACGGCGCTGATGCTCTCCGCCCAGCCCGGCCAGATAAAGCTGGTGCTTTTGGAGGACGGGCGCATGGCGGTGGAGAAAACCCTTACCGGATTTGTTCTGCGCGAAAATCTGGGCGCGCTGATCGGCATGGATAGCTTTTCCGTGGCGATATTCGCCCTGGCGCTGATCGTCACGCGGCGCGACCGCGAAATGCTTATCGGCATGAGCGTGACCCGGTGGGAAATTTTGCTGGGCAGCGGCGCGTTTTTGTTTTCGCTGTCGGCGCTGGTCGCGCTATCGGGCGTGTTTGTGTTGCCGGTTATCTGCCGCGCCATACTGTGGATAGCCAACTTTCCCGTCGCGGGCGGCTGGGATATAAACGCGCTTTTGACCGGCCGGCGTCCGGCCGCGCAGCTGCTGTCCGACGCGGCGCTGGGCGCGTGCGGCATGATATCAACCGCCGGGCTTACCACGCTGTTTGGCTATATCCTGCTGCGCTGGTGGAAGGCGCTGGCCCTCGCGCTGGGCGCGTTGGTGGTGCTCGTCATCGTGTTGACCACCCAGGTGCAAATCGCCGTGTATTTGCGCAGTATATCGGGCCAGCTGATTACCTGGGCGCAACGGGCGGTCGAAAGGCTGCTGCCCGCAATTTTGGACTATATGGAGGGGGCGCGGCTTAGCCCGCTGCGCCAGGCGCTTACCGATCTGGGGCTGGGCCTGGCGGGCGCCGCCATAAGCTATCCGGTAATGCTGGGGCTGAAGGTTCGCTAAGCGCGCCTGGAATTCATGCTCCGCCTTCCTTCGCGGCCGGCGGGCTTTGAAGAGGATGCCGGAAAGACCGGCGTCCGATATAAAAACCAAAGAACGGAGGACTTATCTATGGCGATACGCAAACTTTTGACCCTGGCGCTGGCCCTGCTGCTGGCGCTTACGCCGCTGTACGCATCGGCCGAACCGACCCTGCCCGAAGAAACGATCGCCGTGATCGGCGGCTCGGACGGGCCGACCGCGGTATATGTGACTGACGAAGCCGTCAGCGGCGCCTTTTCGTTAACGCTGAGCGATCCGCAACTGTCCGCCGCGGGGGAAACGCTGGATTTGACCGGCCTGGCGCTCAGGATCATCGGCGCCAAGGATGGCACCAACAAAAACGGTTCGTTCACGATGCAGCTGCTGGCCAACGACGCCGTGGCCGCGGCCGGCGCGCTGGCGCTCAACAACGAAAAACTGTACGTGGTAATCGACGGGCTGAGCAAGACGTTGAGCGCTTCGCTTGGCGACCTCAACGGCGCGGGCGTAAGCCTGGACGCGTTTTCCGCGCCCGATGTGAGCGCTTTTTCGCCGGAGGCTTTAAGCGAGGTATTTGACGATATCGAGTTTACGCCCGTCGAGGAGACCAGCGTAAACTTCTACCTTCAGGAAGGCCTTGCCAGCGGCGTGCGCGCCCATATAACCGGCGAGCAGCTAAAGCAGATCGCTTCCGAGTTGGAAACCATGTTCGCCCGGGCGAACGTGCAGGCTGACTTAGACGCCGAAGGCCTGGCCGGCTTTGAACTTGACCTGGTCTTCTACACGGACAACGGGGATAACCTGCGCATGGAGGCCACCCTGACCGAGACCGAGACCGGGACGGCGGTGCCCATCGTCCTGCTGGTCAATGCCGACGAGGCGGCGGGCGTGATGAACCTATCGCTCGAGGCGCGCTCGGAGCAGAACGACGAATCGATATACTTTAACCTGAACAGCGCGCCCAGCCCCGAATACGAGGGGCATGAGAGCGTGGACGGACGCCTGACCATGAATATGGGCGGCGAATCCTACGACTTGTTCACCATATCGCTAAAGCCCGAGCAGAAGGACGCCAAGGTTTACGACCGGTATGAAGCGGTCGTAAACGACCCCAGCTCCGGCGAGATGAAGCTTTCGGGCGTGGTCTACCAGGGCGAAACCGACGAGGCGTATTCCATGAGCCTGTCGGTGATGGGCGACGAGCTGAGCGTGGAGTATTCCGGCCAGATCGAGCGCGCCGAAGACAGCGAAAAACACACGGGCACGCTTTCGCTAAGCGTTATTTCTTCCGACGTGTCGGTTGATCTTTCGGCCGGCCTGACGGTTGAATCGACGAGCGATTTCGCCTCCTACCTGCTCGACCCCAGCGCGCTGGATACGCTGGATATTACCCAGATGACCCAGGATGACGTAACCCAGCTGCAAACCGAATTGCAGACTGTCATGATTTCCGGGATGGGCGCGCTGATGCAGGTGCCCTCCGTGGCCGCGCTCATTTCCCAATACCTGACGATTGACGAAGTAGAGCAAACGAGCCCGGAAATTGCGTCGTTCTAACCGCCCCTTTCTTTCGTCGCCGCCGTTCCCCGAAAACGGGGAGCGGCTTTCTTTTCCCCT
>CAWVLE010000260.1:0-2560 GCA_963929805.1 uncultured Eubacteriales bacterium
AAAGCGTGTCAACAGATATTTGGAACGAAACCTTGACCTTTTTGTGAACGCGTGCTACTATGAACATAATGCGCCGCCCGGCGCAAAAATATGTAAACGGAGCGCGTATGTTTTATGCATAACGAGGCGGTAGCGCATTTGATTGAGGAACTTAAGCGGTATCACCTGGCCGGCTGGCAGGAAATGCCGGACATAGAACTTTACATGGATCAGGTGATCGGCTATTTAAGGCGGCAGTTTTCCACGTTTGAGGACGACGGGGGAAACCTGGTGACGCCCTCGATAATAAACAACTACGTAAAGGGCGGCATCGTGCCGCGGCCCGTAAAGAAAAAATACGCCCGCAAACAGCTGTCGGTATTGATTATGGCCTGCCTGCTAAAGGGCGCGCTGCCCATGCAGCAGGTAAAGACGCTGATTTCGCGCGACGGGCGCGAGATCGACCAGGCCTTTTACGCGGATTTTGTGGCCGGGCTGGACAGCGTGGTGCAGGAGGAAGCCGAACTGCTGGAGGCGTTGACCCAGGGCGACGCGCTGACGCGCGATTCGCTTTACGCGATGGCCATGTGCTTTGCGCTGCGCGCCAACACCGACAGGATGATCGCCGACCGGCTGATTAAACTGTTGGAAGAGGGACGGGCCGAAAGCCACGCGGGGGCGGAGCGGGAAGGCGGCCGTCCGTCGCGCCGCGCGGGCTCAAAAGCCGCGCCCGCCGCGGTTGACGATGGGCGCGGCTGATGGTATAATTTAGGGAAATTATTCGCGCCTTATGGGGAAGGGTGATATAATATGGAAAATACGGTTTCGGAACGCAAAAAGCGCATCTTCAGCGGCATACAGCCCACCGGCACGCTGACGTTGGGCAATTACATCGGCGCGCTGCGCAATTTTAAATTGCTGGAAGACGAGTACGATTGCCTGTACTCCATCGTGGATTTGCACGCGATTACCGTGCGCCAGAACCCCGCCGAACTGCGCAAGGCCTGCTTAAAAGTGATGAGCCTGTTTCTGGCCGTGGGGCTGAACCCGGAAAAAAGCCTGATCTATTTTCAATCGCACGTGTCGCAGCACGCCGAGCTGGCCTGGGTGCTGAACTGCTTTACCTATATGGGCGAACTTTCGCGCATGACCCAGTTTAAGGATAAATCGGCCCGGCACGCCGACAACATCAACGCCGGCCTGTTCACCTATCCTTCGCTGATGGCGGCCGATATACTGCTTTATCAGACCGACCTGGTGCCCATCGGCGCGGATCAGAAACAGCACCTGGAACTGACCCGCGATATCGCCGAGCGTATGAACGGCGTGTACGGCGATCTGTTCACCGTGCCCGACGCCTATATTCCCAAGGTGGGCGCGCGGGTAATGAGCCTGGCCGAGCCTACCCGAAAGATGAGCAAATCCGATCCGGAGGATACCTATATCGCCATGCTGGACGGGCCGGACGTGATACGCAGAAAATTGCGCCGCGCGGTGACCGACAGCGAAAACGCCATCCGCTTCGACCCGGAAAACAAGCCGGGCGTTTCCAACCTGATGAGCATCCTTTCCACGCTTACGGGCATGACCATGGAGCAGATCGCCGCCGATTACGACGGGCGCGGCTACGGCGCATTTAAAGACGCGGTGGCCGACGCGGTGATCGAGACGCTTAGCCCCATTCAGAAGCGCTATAACGAAATTGTGGTGGATAAAGCGTACCTGGCCCAGGTGATGACCTCGGGCGCGGAGCGCGCCGCGCACTTGGCCGCCCGCACCATGAGCAAGGTGCGCAAAAAGGTGGGGCTGGCCGCGCTGAAGCTGTAAGGCGTTCCGGCCGGCGCAAACCGGGCGCAAATCGGGCGCGCGCGGCGCCCTGACATATATTTAACATAGTCGTTCGGCAAATTGTCGGTCTTTTCGCTTGTCAAAGATGGGCAATTGGGGTAAAATATACTCGATCACAAAACGGGAGGTTGGAATAATGATTAAGATTGGTATTAACGGTTTTGGACGCATCGGCCGCCTGGTTTTCCGTGCGAGCCTGGAGCACAAAGACGTTGAAGTTGTGGGCATCAACGACCTGATCACCCCCGACTACATGGCCTATATGCTCAAATATGACACCGTACACGGCAAGTTTGACGGCACTGTAGAGTACACCGATCACAGCCTGATCGTAAACGGCCACGAGATCCGCGTGACCGCCGAGAAGAACCCCGCCGACCTGAAGTGGAGCGAAGTGGGCGCGGAGTACGTCGTGGAGTCCACCGGCCTGTTCCTGACCAAGGAAAAGGCGCAGGGCCACATCGATGCGGGCGCCAAGCACGTCATCATGTCCGCTCCTTCCAAGGACGACACCCCCATGTTCGTTATGGGCGTTAACAACACCACCTATACTTCGGACATGACCTTCGTTTCCAACGCTTCCTGCACCACCAACTGCCTGGCCCCCATCGCCAAGGTTCTGCATGACAAGTTCGGCATCACCGATGGCCTGATGACCACCGTGCACTCCACCACCGCCACCCAGAAGACCGTTGACGGCCCCTCCATGAAGGACTGGCGCGGCGGCCGCGCT
>CAWVLE010000261.1:0-4016 GCA_963929805.1 uncultured Eubacteriales bacterium
CCCGGCGGCCGCCGTGAGGCGAGGCGACGGGCGACAAAGGGGGAGCCAAGAAGGATAAAGCGCGTCGCTCGCCAGCTCCCGAAGGGAAAAAGGGGGAGCCAAGGGGGATGAGCGCTTCGCTCGACAGCTGCCCCTAAGGGAAGCCGAAGGCCGACTAGCGGCGAGGACACGGCGAAGCCGTCCTAAGCCGCGTACCCGGCGCTCCGCTTTTCCGTCAGAGGGTCTGGCGCGGGCACAAAAAGGGGCCGGGCGCGGGCTTTTTGCCCGTTCCCGGCCGTCGGTTTAATTTGCGTATTTCCACAGGCGGCCATTTCCTTTAGCCCGCCTGGAACGACGCAACCCGGTTTGCCCCGCGCATACAGGGAGAAAATACGCGGAGCGGACGCTGCCTAGGCGCGCGCGCTTGCCTGTTCGGCAAACAGCGCGCCGATGCTTTGCGCGTCCTCGCCCTCGCGCAGCTTGCGCGCGGCTATGATAAAGCGCCCGTTTGAGTGGGAATAGCTGCACGTGACCAGAAGCAGCAGCTGATCCCCGCTTTCGGCGTCAACCGGCAAATTATAGATGGAGCGATCCCGCATCTGCTGGATAAACTCCCGCGCCTCCTCTTCGTTATCAAAATTGGGGCGGCGGATCTTTATATAGTCGGCGTTATCCGCGTCCATGGAGGCGTCAAAAATAGCGAACGGCACGTATTCGGCGGCCTGTTCGTCGTAAATGGAGCGGAAGGAAATGATGGGGAACTGGTTTAAATAATCCAGTGTGCGGTATTTATCCAAATCGCCAAACATGGCCCCGCTCTTCATGTTGTGTCCGTAGATGATTAAATTGGCGTCGCGCGGATACACCAGGTTGCGCTCGTCCAGAAACAGCGCGCCCGATTCGCTCTCATTGCCCGCGCCGTCGTGGGTCATGTAGTACTGGTTATCCAGCTGATACACCATTTCGTCCACGATGTCGCCCACGACCAATTGCCCGATCAGATCCTGATTGAGCGTAAGCTGTTCGGCAAAATCCTCCTGCACCGCGGGCAGTTCCATATCGTCGGTATATTCCATTGTGGAGGCTCCCGTATCGGAAGCCTCCACATTGTCGGATTGGTTTTGGTCAATTCCCGTGCCGCCGGTCTGCCACCAGGCCGCCGGCACCACGTCCGCTTCGCCCGTCTTGGGCACCGCGTCCTCGGTTACATAGATCGTGGCCTTGGAGCTGTCGCCGCCCGCGATGCGCGCGCGGTTGACCAGCGCCTCGCCGTCCTCGGCGTATTCGTCCACCTGGGCCCAGAAGGTCATCGTGACGGTGGAATGCGCGTCCACGTCCACCAGCCAGGTAATGGCGTCGTCATAGTAATCGTAATCGCCGCCGCGGGTAATGCTGTCCTCGTCCACGTACAGGTCGATGGGCAGCGTATCCACCACGCGCACATCCTGGGCGTCCACGCCCGAGGCGTTCTTCACGCGGATGGTGTATTTTACCCAGTCGCCCGGCTCGGGGGTGCGGTTGTTGACGCTCTTTTGGATGGTCAACACGGGCTCGGCCTCGCTTACGGTCACCTCGACCGAATCGGTCTCCTCCTCAACGTAGACGGTGTTGATATAGCTGTCGCCCGCCTGCGCGTCGGAAGGCACCTTCATGCGGTAGCTGCGCGACACGCTGGATCCGGCCGCCACATTAAGCGTCCAGGTCAGGGTGTGCGCGTTGTAGCTGGCGTCGCTGGAAATGGAGCCGGCGTCCAAAGTCAGCCCGTCCGGCAGCACGTCGGTTACCACCGCGCCCACGGCGTCGGCCGTGCCCGCGTTGCGGATAATCAGCGTGTACTTGATGGTGTCGCCCGGCGCGGGGGTTTCGTCGCTTACCGATTTTTGAATGGTCAGCGCGCTGCGCGGCACGCGCACGGTCAGCGTGGCGGCGGCGCTTACGCTCAGGCCGGCCGCCGCGGCGGTGGCCTCGCCGGTCAGTTTCGCGCCGTCGGCCGCGTCGGCGGCTACGCGCGCGTTGTAGCTGAGGGTCATGACGGAGTGCGCGGCCAGCGAGGTGGACGCCCAGCTGATCGTGCGCGTGGCCTCGTCGTAGTTAAGGCCCTGGTCGGCCAGCTCCAGCCCCTGGGGCAAAACGTCGCTGAGCGTCACCTGGGCACCGGCGTCGCTGGCGTTCTCAACCGTCAGCTCCACAACCACCGCGTCGCCCGGACGCGCGTTGATGGGGTTGTAGGTTTTCTTAAGGGTGATGCCCTGGGCGGCGGCGGCCAGCACAACGGCCTCCACCGTGTTGCCGTCCAGCGAGGCGCTCGCGGTAAAGCCGTCGCCCGGCTGGGCCTCCGCGCTAAGCGTGGCGGAAAAATCAATCGTCACAAAGTCGCGCGCCGGAATGGTCACGCCAGACCAGATGGCCAGGTTATCCTGCACCGTAGCGCCCGCGGCCGAATCCACCGCCAGCGTCAGTCCGTCGCCCACGCGCGCGCTCACCGTACGCCCGGTGGCCGCCGCGTTTCCGGAATTGACGATGGTCAGCGTATAATTGACCGTGGCGCCGGGCAACGCGCTGGCCCGGTCGGCGGTCAGTTCCATGGTAAGCAGGCTGTACGCGCGTCCCTGCGCGCCGCCTACGTCCACGCCGATTTCATTGGATACGCCGCTTACCGGCTCGGCCAGCGCGCCCGCGCTCAACGCCATGATTAGCGCAAGCATAAGCGCCAGCATCAAGCGAAATTGTTTCTTCATTTTAATTCCCCCCTTATGCCAGCGCCTGAACGATCAGGCGGTAGACATACCCGGCGTTATCCTCGCTTAGCACTACGCTGAGCGTGTCTCCGGTCTCGCCCGGCAGGTCGGTCCACTCGCCGCCGCCCGACTTGTACTGCCACTGATAGCTGAGCGAGCCGGACTCGATTTGGCCGTTTTCCACCGCCACGGCCGAGACAAAGGTAACCGTGTCGCCCAGCGCGGGCGTTTCGCTTTCATACAGCGCCTCGATCGATACCTTCAGTTCCGGAGCAAGGGTATCCCCGGCGGATCCCTCGGTCTCGCCGTCCTGCGCGTCCGCGTTCATCTCGGGCGGCGCGGCGACGATCAGCTCGCCTTCGGGCAGCTCTTCAGGCTCATCGGAGGGCGTTACCTCTTCAGGCTCATCGGAGGGCGTTACCTCTTCGGGTTCCTCGGCGGGTGTTACCTCTTCGGGTTCCTCGGAGGGTGTTACCTCTTCGGGTTCCTCGGCAGGGGCCTCAAACTCGGGGGTTACGATGATTTCCAGGCTTTCTTCGGGCAGTTCCTCTACCTGAGCGGCGCCCTGGCCCGCGAGCATGGATTCATCCAGAGGCAGCAGTTGGTTAAGGCCGGCGTCCAGCTGGTCCTGCACATACACATATTCGCCGTTTACGCAGATATATCCGTCCACGAACTCATAATACAGCCCGTCGGTATACAGATACATCATGCGGTCGGTTTCCTCCGCCTGAGCGCTTACCGCCATAACGCACAGCATGGCCAGCATAGTCAGCAGCGCCAGATATTTTTTCAGCCTGACACTTATCGGAGCCATACGCATTTTGATACACTCCCTCTCTCCAATAGCGATATTTTATGCGCTTTCTCCCAATAATTTGACTCAGAGCGGCGCGCATTTTTCCCCTTTGCCGCCCTGTAGTGTATTTGACTGTTTGCGCCTGCCATTTGTTCCATATTTTAGCGCAATAACCGCGTAAAAAGTAAAAATGCGCGGCCAAAGCGGAAAACGGGCCTGCCTTTCGCGGTTTCGATCGATTTTTTAAAAAAAATTGTTGACAAGCGTTCCGCGTTTTGCTATAATATCCTTCGTCGATCGGGTGTTGCCGTACAGGCGATGCTTGGTTGACGTATTGCCGAATGGTGTAACGGTAACACTAACGACTCTGACTCGTTCATTCTAGGTTCGAATCCTAGTTCGGCAGCCAATTTGCCTCCATGGTCAAGCGGTTAAGACGTCGCCCTCTCACGGCGAAAACTGGGGTTCGAGTCCCCATGGAGGTGCCAGATTCCCTATCA
>CAWVLE010000262.1:0-2842 GCA_963929805.1 uncultured Eubacteriales bacterium
TACAGGTCCCAGCTTTGTCATGATTTTACATACCGGACGCCGCGGCGGCATTTGTGCCGAAATTGGGTTTTATACATGAAAAAATAAACTTCCGCGCGCCATTTTGCGTACAACTATAACTATACATCGCGCGTCAAAAGTGGTATAGTATAGTTGTTTGACCACGTAGCGGAAAGGATGGCTTGCAAATACATGACCCGCTTTTCTCCCCACTGCGCGCGCGCGCTTGCCCTGCTGATGTGTCTTGTGCTGGCCTTTGGGTGGGTTCCCGCCGCGGCGCTTGGCGAGGCTACGCCCGCCCCAACCGTGGACACCTACGACGCGAACAACCCGCAAAACCTGACCAACGAAAATTTGTCCGGCACGGCCGCGCTGGTGATGGACGCGTCTACCGGCAGAGTGTTATACGAAAAGAACGCCAATAAGAAGCGCTACCCCGCCAGCACCACCAAGATCATGACGCTGTTGCTGGCGCTGGAATACGGCCATTTGGAAGAGCTTGTCACCATACCCAAGGAGGCCAACGACGTCCCCTCCGACTCTTCCAAGCTGGGCCTTACGGTGGGCGAACAGATGCCCTTTATCGACCTGCTCTACGGCATGATGATGAAATCCGGCAACGACGCCTCCAACGCGGTAGGCGTAATTGTGGCGGGTTCCCTAAGCGCCTTTGTGCAGATGATGAACGACCGCGCGGCCGAGCTCGGCTGCGAGAACACCCATTTTGTCAACACGCACGGCTATCACGACGCGGATCACTATTCCACCGCCTACGACATAGCCATCATCACGCGCGAGGCGATGAAAAACGAAACCTTCCGCGCCATCGTGTCGTGCAAAAGCTATACCATGTCGGCCACGAACGAGCGGGAAAAGCGCCGGCTGGAGACCAGCAATTCCATGTTCGTTTCCTCCTCTCAATATTATTACGAATATCTTACCGGCGTAAAAACCGGCACGCACAGCAAGGCGGGCAACTGCTTTGTGGGGTCCGCCACGAAAAACGGCGTGGACCTGATTTCGGTAACCTTAAAAACCTCCAGCAGAAGCGAGCAGTGGACCGACACGCGGCGGTTGATGGAATACGGGTTTTCCCAGTATCAGCGCTATAGCTTCGACGAGCTGTACGCCAATTCCCCGGTATACGCCACGGTGGAAAACGCGCATCACGACGATGAAAACGCCGGCCTGCTGGCCCTGACCGCCGTGCCGGGCGGCACGATCAACAGCTTTAGCATGTACCGCCTGCCCGACGAATATGACCAGACCTTGCGCGACTTTGCCTCCATGCTGCGCGTAGAATATGCCGCCGGGCTGACCGCGCCGGTTCAGCAGGGCGACATCGTAGGCACGTTAAAGTTGACCACCGAGGATGGAACCGAGCTTTCCACTACCCTGATCGCCAGCCGCGACGTATTGGCCGAACCGGAGACGCCCACGCTGTCCGACTTCTTCCCCTGGTTGGATTCGCTCAATCTCAGCCCGCTAAAGATCGGCGTGTGCGTCGCGGCGCTGATCCTGCTTTTAATCATCGTGCTGCGCGTGCGCGTCATTTCCCGCCGCAACCGTCGCCGCCGCGAAATGCTGCGCCGCCGCCGCGCCGCCTACGAGCGTTACCGTTCCAAGGATCGTTTTAGATAAGCGCGCCCGCTTTGCCGGTTAAACCGCATCCGCGCCGCCCGGATTGGGCGGCGCGTTTTTACTGTCGGCTTTACCGGCATTTCAAAAGAGCGCGGCCGTGTAAAGCCGCGCCCTTTCCGTAAATATCATACTTTTTCAAGCCGTCGTTTCGTCCGCGCTCAACCGGGGCGCTCCCCTGCCGCCTTTAGCGCATCTGGTTCCAGCGCTCGTAGATGCGGTACACGTTGTCCGGATTCGCGCCCGCGCCAAACTCGCACTGCGCGATGCAGCCGCCGTCCGCCCACAGCGTATCGTATACGCTCTTTACCGCCTGATCGATCTCCTCGCGCGTGCCGCTTGGGATCAGATGCTGCCGGTCAATTTCGCCCCAGAAGGTGATCTGGCCGCGGAAGGGCTTTAATTTATCCACGCCGATGCAGAAAATCTGCGTGTTGATGGCGTCCAATCCCAGGTCAATCAGCTTAGGCAGTATGGAAAGGGTGTTGCCGTCGGAATGCATGAATATCTTTTTGCCGTGCTGGTGCGCGATGCGGATATAATCGCGGTACATCGGCATAAATATCCGCTCCCAAATGGCCGGGTTAATCAGCAGATTGCGCTGCGATCCCCAGTCGTCCATGTAATTTAGATAGTCCACATCGGTCTTAGCCCATTTGGTCAGCAGCCTGCAATAGAAATCATGCATCTTTTCCAAAAAGGCAAGCATCTTCGGGGGCGGATCCATCAGATCCATGTACAGGTTCGCCGTGCCGCGGATAAACTGAAGTTGTTCAAACGGCCTTGGGCATGCGCCCGCGCCCATAAAGCGGTCGCTTTCGCGGCAGGCTTTATTCGCCGCCTCCACGTCAAAGGACAGCCATTCTTCCGGGATATGGATTTTACCGGCGTCCTCCCAATCGTCGTCCATCACAATCGGCTTTTTCACTTCGCCGATTACGCCGCGGTGGATATTGGTAAACACGCATCCCCACGCGTCGGTATACTGGCCCGGCTCGTAGGGATCGCCCTTTTCCACCACGGGCGCCGCGGCCAGCCTGGCCGGAGCGGAGCCAAAGTCGGATGGAAAGTTATCGCGTATGCGTTTTACCTGATCGGGAAATTTCCATTCCGCCCAGGGAAGCGTCCATAAATCGCGGGGAATCCTGCCTTCGGTGTTTTTAAATTCCAGCGTAGCGTATACCAGTTCGCGCGAAGTCACTTT
>CAWVLE010000263.1:0-2912 GCA_963929805.1 uncultured Eubacteriales bacterium
TTCTCCATTGTGTTCGATACGCGTCTGGGCATTATGACCTCGTTTGAGGTCGCCGGTTGCGAACTATTGGAGGAAGGCCCGCAGGTAAACCTGTGGCGCGCGCCCATCGACAACGACATACATGTAAGCAAGCTGTGGAAAAAGATCGGGCTTGACCGGCTGCAATCGCGGCTGACCGGTTTTGAGTACGCTCAGGAAGGCGGCGCGCGCATACGCGTAAGCGTCCAATCGGTACACGCGCCCTATACCCTGCGCCCCGTGCTCAAAAGCGAAATTACCTACACCATATTTGGCAACGGCGCGGTGCGCATTAACGCGCGTTTCATCCCGCTGCTTAGCCAGCTGCCGCCGCTGCCCCGCCTGGGATTGCAGCTTAAGCTGAGCGAAGAATACGACCGCGTGCTGTGGTACGGCCGCGGGCCGCAGGAAAATTATCCCGATATGAAGACCGGCGCGCCGGTATCGCTTTACCAGGCGCAGGTGGCCGACCTGCACGAGCCCTACGTGCGGCCCCAGGAAAACGGCGCGCGCGGCGACGTTCGCGCCATGGCCGTGGTAAACGAGCTGGGCGAAGGGCTGCTGGTGGCGGGCGAAACGGTATACGGCGAGGGCTTCAGCTTTAACGCGCACGATTATACCGACCAGCAGCTGACCAGCGCCGAGCACACCTACGAGCTGGAATACGCCGGCGCCACGGTGCTGTCGCTGGATTACCGCCAGGGCGGGTTGGGCTCCAACATCTGCGGGCCCGAACCCGAGGAAAAATACAAACTCTATTTTGACCAGCCGGTGGATTTCGCGCTGGTTATCAAGCCCTATTCGCGCCAGAAGCTGGAGCTGGTAACCTCCGCGCGCCGCCTGCCCGAAGCGTAACGCGCTTTTTCTCCCCCCGGCGTGCGCCGGAGACGCATTTTGGCCATACAAAAGCCGGTTTGCTCAGTCATCTGGGCAAAACCGGCTTTTTAGCAGGCAACGCGCGCCTGCCTGCCGCGCGAAAACCGGTAACGCGTCCTGTAAGGAAATCTTTTGTTTGCCGGGCCCTGCCCCGCAAAAAAGCGAAACTTTTATGCCGTCTAAAAAGGAAACCCGCCATGCGGCGGCGAATACATAAATGTAAAAACTTTATTTAATTATAATATTTCAGGAGACACTGTCATGCGTGAATGGGGCAATAAGCCGGTAATGCTGATTACTTACGCAGCGTTTTTGCTGTTTATCATATTGCAGTTTGACACGGTGCGCGGCGTTCCGGGCATGCTTATAAATATCGCTTCCCCGGTGATCGCCGCGCTGTGCATCGCTTTGGTGCTAAATAAATCCGTGGATATCTTCCAGCGGCTGTACGGCAAGGGAATACGGCGCGAAAACATCTCGCGCGGCCTCGCGGTGGCCACCAGCTATATCCTGCTGGCCGTGATCGTATTTGCGATTATCATGTTTATCGTGCCGCAGCTGGTTAAAAACGCCACATCCTTTGCCGGCGGATTGGCCGGCAACCTGGAACGTCTGGAAGAAGTAGTCATCGCGCTGATGGACAAATACAATTTGCGCAGCGCGGATGTAGAGGAGGCGCTTAACCGGATCAACGGCCTTTTGCAAAACCTGCTAAGCACCATTTTGGACAGTTTTCTGGAGTGGGCGCCGCGCGTGGTTACGGTTACGGGCAACGTGATGAACCTGGGATTTCAGGGCGTAGTGGCGTTTGTAATTTCGGTATACCTTCTGGCGGGCAAAAAACGGCTTTTGTCTCAGCTTAAGCGGCTAAACCGCGTTTATATGCCCACGCACGCAGCTAAGACGCTGGAACACGTCGGCCATGTAATCAGCGACGTATTCGGCAAATACGTCGTAGGCCAGCTGACCGAGGCCGCGATTTTGGGCGGGCTGTGCTTTGCCGGCATGACCATTTTCCGGTTTGAATACGCGCTGCTCATCAGCACGCTGACCGGCGTGACCGCGCTGTTCCCGGTGGTAGGCGCGTGGATCGGCGCGAGCGTGGGTTTTTTGATGCTGGCGTTGGTCTCGCCCATGCAGGGCGTACTGTTCCTGATATTTTTGCTTGCGCTGCAGCAAATTGAGGGCAACCTGATTTATCCGCACGTGGTGGGCGGCAAGCTGGGCCTGCCCGGGCTGTGGGTAATGCTGGCTGTGACCATCGGCAGCGCGCTGGGCGGTATTTTGGGCATACTGGTAGGCGTACCGGTCGTTGCGGTGCTTTATACGCTGGTGCGCGAAGATTTAAACGCGCGCGGGTCGAAAAAAGCGGACGCGCCGCCTTCGGCGGAAAATCCCGCGCCCCAGCCGGACGTCGCGCCCGCAGGCGCGGCCGTTTCCGCGCGCAAGGACGTTCGGACGCAGGCGCCGCATAAAGCCAGACGCAAGCGCTAACCGGGCCCCGTTTCGCGACATTTGGGACGTCCAGCCCGACGCGCCGGAAAAAAGGCGTTGCGCATAAAGCGGCGCAATGCTATGCTCTTTAAACGCCAAGGCGCATTGAACTTTTGCGCGAACGACCTATCCGCAGCAATATGGAGGAAATTGTATGGCCATTCATTCCCAACCGCTGGAGGAACTGGAAAAAACGCTTTTCAGCAGCGCCAAAACCGGGTTGAGCGAGGAGCAGGCGGCCCGTCAGTTGGAAAAATACGGGCCGAACCGGCTGGAAGCGAAAAAGAAAAAGACCAACCTGCAACGGTTCTTTGAGCAGTTTAAGGACGCGATGATCATCATCTTGCTCATCGCGGCGCTGATCTCGTTTATCGTCGCGCTGAGCGGGCACGACGGCGGCGAATTCTTCGAACCCATTTTAATTTTGGTGATCGTCGCGCTTAACGCGTTGATGGGCGTGTTGCAGGAGAGCAAGGCGGAAAAGGCCCTGGACGCGCTTCAAAACATGTCGGCGCCGCACGCGC
>CAWVLE010000264.1:0-4372 GCA_963929805.1 uncultured Eubacteriales bacterium
AGACTTTGGTCTATTTGCTCTCTTCACTTTCCAGCCAGGCGATTCCGATACAGCCGCTGCCGAGATGGATGCCGAGCACCGGGCCTACCTTTCTAAGTTCGGTACCGTAGCCCAGCGCGTCCAAATTGTTCATAGCGGTAATGGCCGCGCGTTCGTCCAGGAAATGCTCCACCACCAGCTTGCCTTCGGGTTTGACGATCATCTGGAGCAGGCGCTTCATCTGTTCGTTATGGCCGCGCGCGATGCCGGCGGACACGATCGATCCGTCGTCGATTTTGAGCAGCGGTTTAATGTTTAGTATGGTGGAAATGGACATTTTTACGCTGCCCAGCCGTCCGCTCCGGCGCAGCGCCGAAAGGTCGTCCACAGAAAAAATGGTTGTTACGGCCCTTCTGCGTTCGCGCAGCCGTTCGGCCGTCTGCGCAAGCCCCAGCCCGGAATCCAGCAGGCGCCTGGCCTCGCGTATAAGCAGGTACAGGCCGCCGCAGGTATTGAGCGAATCGACCACCTCAATACTGCTGCCGCCAATTTCGCGCGCGGCAATCAGCGCGTTCGCGTACGTTCCGCTCAAATGCGAGGAAATGGTGATACAGAGCACCTCGTGTCCCGCCCTGCGCAGTTCGGTAAAGGCGTTTGTAAAGGCGCTCAGCGTCACCTGAGAGGTATGCATATTGTCCTGATTTTTTTCAATCAGCTGTTCATAGTCGTCGCCGTCGTCCACGTAGCTTTCAAAATAGCTTGCGCTTGCGCCGATCGAATAGCTCATCGGCACCATCATGACGCCCATCGTGACGGCCTCGGTTCGGGTCAGATAGGCGGTGGAGTCGGTTACGATGACGATCATGCGCCTGTGCCCCCGATCTTTCGAAATTTATTATAGCGCGCGTTAAGCATTTCCTGCAGATCCATTTCGCGCAGTTGGGCGATGGTTTCGCTCAGCGCGGTTTTCAATTCCGCGCAGCGCCTGTCAAAGCTGGCCGCTTCTGAAAAAATGCGCTCGATCACGCCAAATTCCAAAAGGTCTTCGGCGGTCAGGCGAAGGCACTCGCTCGCTTCTCTGGAGCGGGAAGCGTCCTTCCATATGATGCTGGCCGCGCCTTCAGGCGAAATCACCGAATATATCGCGTTTTCCAGCATCCATACGCGGTCGGCCACGGCCAGCGCAAGCGCGCCGCCGCTCCCCCCTTCTCCAATTATAATGGAAATAATGGGGGTTTTCAAGGCCATCATTTCGCTCATGTTTTCCGCAATCGCCAGGCCCTGGCCGCGTTCCTCCGCGCCGATTCCGCAAAACGCGCCCGAGGTATCCACCAGGCAGATAACCGGCCGGCCAAATTTTTCGGCCAGCTTCATCTGGCGCAGCGCCTTGCGGTAGCCTTCCGGATGGGCGGAGCCAAAGTTGCGCTTCACCTTGTCGTTGGTGGAAGCGCCCTTTTCGATGCCCACCACGGTAACCGGACGGTTGTAAAGCGTGGCGATACCGGCCACAATGGCGCTATCGTCGCCGAAGCGGCGGTCGCCGTGCATTTCCACAAAATCCTCAAACAGGCCCTCGATAAAGTTCAGCGCGGTCGGGCGTCCTTTGGCGCGCGCCGCCTGAACGCGGTCGTACGCGCTCATGCTTCGGCCTCCTTCGCGTGCAGTCTAAGCAGCTTCGCGATCAGCGCCTTTTGTTTGCGCCGGTCGCAAATGATGTCTACAAAGCCCTTGTCCTGCAAAAATTCGGCCCGCTGAAAGCCCTCGGGCAGTTTCTGGCGTATGGTCTGTTCAATAACGCGCGGGCCGGCAAAGCCCACCAGCGCGCCGGGTTCGGCCAGGGTAATATCGGCCTCCATGGCAAAGCTGGCCATCACGCCGCCCGTCGTGGGGTCGGTCAGTACGCATATATACAGATTGCCCGCCTCGCTGTGGCGCTTTACCGCGCCGCTGGTCTTGGCCATCTGCATCAGCGATAAAATTCCTTCCTGTACGCGCGCGCCGCCGGACACCGTGTATCCTACCACCGGCAGGCCTTCTCTTAGCGCGTATTCAAACAGGCGGGTAATCTTTTCGCCCACCACCGTGCCCATGGAACCCATCATGAAACCGGAGTCCATGGCAAACAGCGCGCACCGGACGCCGTCGATGGCAGCCACGCCGGTCAGAACGCCTTCGCGTTCGCCCGAGCTTTTGCGCGCGGCCTCCAATTTCTGCTCATATTCGGGAAAATTCAGCGGATTGGGGGAGGCCAGATCCGCGTCCAGCTCAGTAAAGCTGCCCTCGTCGGCCACCAGGCCGATGCGCTTGCGCGCGCCGATGCGAAAATGGCGGTTACACTTGGGGCACACGTATAAATTTTCGTACAGCTCGTCGGCAAACATCATGTAGCGGCAGCCGGGGCAGGCCACGTACATTTCGTCGGGCACGGACGGCATGGCGGTTTGCGCCTTGCTTTCGTAGTCTTCCAGCTGGTTGCGCGGCTTTCTAAACAAATTTTTAGGCAGCACGCTTCTCACCTCCCATTCAGGGTGCCGGTGGTGTAACTGCCGTCCTCAAAGGCAGGGTCGCCGATCAGGTCGGACTGCATTCCGCCGGTATTATCAACGCCCTCGATTACCATTTCGCACAGCGCGGCCTGCATTTTGCGTATGGCCTCGGCGCGGGTCTGGGCGTGTACAATCAATTTGGCGATCATGGAATCGTAGTAGGGCGGCACAATATAGCCCTGGTACAGCGCTGTGTCAAAGCGCACCCAGGGGCCGCCGGGCACATGCAGCAGGGTAATCTGCCCGCAGCTGGGCATAAAATTTTTGGCGGGATTTTCGGCGTTTATCCGGCATTCAATCGCGTGCCCGCGCAGTTTGATGTCCTTCTGCTCAAAAGGCAGTTCGTTGCCCGCCGCCACGCGAATTTGCCATTTGACCAAATCCACGCCCGTTACCATTTCGGTTACGGGGTGTTCCACCTGCAAGCGGGTGTTCATCTCCATAAAATAGAACTCGCCCGTTCGGGTCATCAAAAATTCCACCGTGCCCACGCCCTCATAGTTTACCGCGCGGGCCGCCCGCGTCGCGGCCTCGAACAGGCGCGCGCGCATTTTGTCGTTTACCGCGGCCGATGGGCTTTCCTCGATAAGCTTCTGGTTTTTGCGCTGCATGGAACATTCGCGCTCGCCCAGGCACACCACGCGTCCGTGGGTGTCGCACAGAAGCTGCACCTCGATATGCTTTACGTTTTCGAGGAACTTCTCCATATAAACCGCGCCGTCGCCAAAGGCCTTCTCCGCTTCGGCGGACGCGTTTTCAAAGGCGCGCTCCACCTCGTCCAGGTTGTTCACCCGGCGTATCCCGCGCCCGCCGCCGCCC
The DNA here is from genome assembly GCA_963929805.1 of uncultured Eubacteriales bacterium. Taxonomy (GTDB): domain Bacteria; phylum Bacillota; class Clostridia; order Christensenellales; family Aristaeellaceae; genus CAWVLE01. Next base: position 3,345 of record CAWVLE010000264.1, read on the forward strand.
GAGCGCGCCTTAATCAGCAGCGGAAAGCCGATCCTTTGCGCCTCTTCGCGTGCCTGCGCGGCGCTTTTAACCAAATCGCAGCCCGGCACCACGGGCACGCCGGCCTCGCGCATCGTGCGGCGGGCCTCGTCCTTATCGCCCATCCTGCGGATGACCTCGGAAGACGGCCCGATAAACTTAAGGCGGCACTTTTCGCACAGCGCGGCGAACTGAGCGTTTTCGCTAAGCAGGCCGTAACCCGGATGGATGGCCTGCGCGCCGGTAAGCATGGCGGCAGACAGTATGGCCGTCATATTCAAATAGCTTTGCGCGGCGCTCGCCGGCCCAATGCAGATGCTTTCGTCGGCCAGCGATACGTGCAACGCGTCGCGGTCGGCCTCCGAGAACACCGCCACGGTGCTGATTCCCATTTCCTTGCAGGCGCGGATAATCCGCACGGCAATCTCGCCGCGGTTTGCGATCAATATCTTGGGAAACAAGGCTGATCCAACCTCCTGTCAGGCAAGGATGAAGGAAAATTCACCGCTTGCGCATACTTTATCATTCACCCGGGCCTCTCCGCTTATCACGTATACGTTCAGCTTACTGCGCACAAGGCGCGCGGTCAGCTCCATGGTATCGCCCGGACGCACCATTTGACGAAAGCGCACCTTGTCGATACCGGCGTAATAAGGCGTCTTCCCCTGCATGGCTTCCTTAAGCAGCACGCAGCTGGCCTGGGCGATAATTTCGCACTGCACCACGCCCGGCACGACCGGGTTGCCCGGAAAGTGTCCGTCCAGAAACCATTCGTCGCCGCGCACCGTGTACCGGCCGTGCGCCACGCCCTCGGCGTCCAGTTCGGCCGAATCCAGCAGCAGCATGCTGTTGCGGTGGGGCAAAATACCCATCAGTTCTTCTCTGTTCATCCGGCACCTCACAGCAGCTTAAACAGCGTCTGGCCAAACTCCACCAAATCGCCGTTTCGCACGCAGATATCCACGATTTCGCCGTCCTGTTCGGCCACAATTTCATTCATCAGTTTCATG
>CAWVLE010000265.1:0-4870 GCA_963929805.1 uncultured Eubacteriales bacterium
CGCGGCGCTTTTTTCCACCATTGCCTCGGGCTATGTGGACGCGATGGTGGAAAGCAGCAAATACCCCGGGCAGATTTTGAGCAACGCCATGGAGCGCACGTTTATCGCCGAGGCGCTGGGAAGCGCTCACGCCATACAATCAAACCTGAGCTTTTGCAGCCAGCTGTACCGGCACGGGAAAGCCCTGATGGATCAGTACGCCTGTTTGGACAAGGCGGCCGTATTTGATCTGGAGGGAAACGCCGTATACGTCAGCAGAAGCCGCGCTACCTATTATTTAACCAAATCGGCCGCGGACGCGCCCTGGCTTACCCAGGCGGTCGAGGCGCGCGGCGGCGTGATAATCCTGCCTCCGGATAAATTTGAAGAAACCGGCCTGCCCATGCTGTTTGAGAACGAACTGGTAATTGCCCGCGCGGTATTCGACCCGATCAAGCTGAAGGCGATGGGCGTGTACGTTTTAAGCATTCCGGGCGACGTTTTTGAGGCCAGCTTTGACGCGTACCGCGTGATGCCCCAGCAGGAATACGCGCTGATCTATTCAGATCAGGTGCTTATCAGCCGTTTGCCGCAGGTGGACGCCGACATATCGCAAAGGCCGCTGCGCGAGCTGAGCTCTCAAATCACGCGTCAGGACGGCGTGATTTATCTGTTAAGTTACTACCGGTTTTCCAGCGGCGGCTGCATGGTGGTGCGCGCGCCGCTGTCGGCCATTTTGACCGAGATTTTAAAGATAAACTTCGCGCTGCTGGCCGTGATATTTTTGGTATTGTGCCTGTTTGTGGCCATCATTTGCCGTTTGCTTAACGATATACTGCGCCCGCTGAAGCGGCTTCGGGGCGCGTTTGACGCCACTACCGACTCCTTTTTTCCCACCCTGGCGCCCGCCGACGTGCCGCCTGATCTGGAGCCGCTCTTCCTGGCCTACAACCGTATGTCCTCGCGCATTGATCTGCTGGTAAACGAAGGGCTGCGCAAGGACGTGGCCCGGCGCGAGATAGAAGTGCAGCTTTTGCGTACCCAGATTAACCCGCACTATCTGTACAATACGCTGGAGTGCATCCATATGCGCGCCTACGTAAACCACGATTTTGAGGTGGCGACCATGGCGGAACTGCTGGGCGGCAACTTGCAATACGGGCTGCGCGAAACCAACGCCAAGGTGCCGCTGCATGTGGAATTTGAAAAGGCGGGCGAATACATGACGCTGGTGAGCTATCATTACGGCGAACGTGTGCAGATGATCGGCCATCTGGATAAGGGTATCCGGGATTGCCTGGTGATCAAACTGCTTTTGCAGCCGCTGATTGAAAACGCCATACAGCATGGCCTGACGGCGGAGCGAACGCTTACCATAGAGGTGTTGGGGTATCCCAGGGATGAAAACACCCTGTGCCTTCAGGTATGCGACGACGGCGAGGGCATGACGCCCCAGGCGTGCGAGGCGCTTACCCGCCGCCTGGAGGACGAGCGGGGCGAGGACGCCATCGGGCTTAGAAACGTACATAGACGGCTGCGCCTCTATTACGGGCCGGAGTATGGGGTAAGCGTGGCCAGCGTTCCCAATCAGTCCACGGTAGTAACGCTGCTGCTTCCCAGGCAATACGGAAAGGAAGAAGGATAAATGGTGTATCACGTACTGCTGGCGGACGACGACGAGAGCATAACCAAGGGGCTTGCCGATATACTGCGCGCGCATTTTCCCGGCCAGTTCTGCCTGCATCTGGCCAACAGCGGCACGCAGCTTAAGACGCTGCTTTGCACCGTGCCCGCGGCGCTGGTCATTTCGGATATCAAAATGCCCGGCATGTCGGGGCTGGAATGTTTACAGTTTGTGCGTGAACAGGGCCTGCGCTGCGAAGTCGTGCTGCTGAGCGGGTATGACGATTATTCGCTGATACGAAACGCGCTTAAGCTCAGCGTGGCCGATTATATGCTAAAGCCGGTACACATCGATTCGCTCGTCCGCCTGATAAGGGAAATTCTGCCGCGGTTGGAAGGGCGCGCCTTTGCGCCGGCAGGCGACGTATGCGCCCCGGTTAAAACCGTGAACGCAGCGCCCTATTTTGATATCAATGTGGAAAATCCGCTTGACGAGGCCGGTTTAAACGAACGGCTGGAGCGGTTTGAACTGGGTATGCAGCATATGGACGCGCCGGCGGCGCAGGAGGCGCTGCGCGCCTTCTTTAACGGCAACGACGGCGGCGTGTGGGATGAGACGGCCACCAAAAACGCGCTGATCCGCCGGATCTATCACCTGATGGAACTGGTTCCGGCCATGATCCACATCATAGCCGAGAATAAATTGACGCGCTACGACGCGGTGAGCAGCATAAAAAGCCTGCCCACGACCAGCCAACTGCGCGACCGGCTGATTGAGACCATCGGCTACGACGTGGAACAGCTTAAAAAAATAACCGAAAAGCGCGACCAGCACCTGGTCGCCCAGGCAAAGGCGTATATCGCGCAACATTATATGACCGGCCTTACGCTGGAGGAACTTGCGGGCGAACTGCATATCAATCCCGGCTATTTCAGCACGCTGTTTAAGCAGCTCAGCGGCGTGACCTTTCGCGAATACCTGCGCGCCCTGCGCATTGAAAAAGCGCAGGAACTGATCCGCCGGGACGATGGCAAACTGTACGAAATCGCCGAGCGCGTGGGCTATCAAAACGCCAGCCATTTCAACCGCGCGTTTAAGGAGGTAACCGGCGTAACCCCTTCTATCTGGGCGCTGCATCACCGACGCAAAACCGGCCGTTGAGCGTCTGACGCGGAAAATCAAACGGCCTGATCTATCCGGAATGCTCCAAACACATGCGTGTTTGGAAATCCTTGGAAATAAGTTGTCGAAAATTTAACAATACGCCGCTATAATATTGAATAAAGTTATAGTGTTTATTCATGCACGCAAATTTATCACGAAGGGGTTTTGCGCTATGAGCAATCAGATCCGGTTGGACATAAACCACATGATGAAGGATTACCTTGGCGAGCGCGGCATTTCCCGAGAGGAATTGGCCCAGTTGGAGGGCGCGCTTAAAAAGGCGTACGCATCCGTAGAGGCCGGCCGTGGCAAGGGCATGCAGGGCTGGATGGACCTGCCTTACAACCAGGAACAGATTGTCAGCGATATAGAACGGACGGCCGCGCGCGTGCGCGAGCAATTTGACGCGTTTGTGGTGCTGGGCATCGGCGGCTCCGCGCTGGGCCCGGCGGCCGTGCAGCAGGCGCTTAACCATTTGCGCTATAACGAGCTAAGCGACGCAAAGCGCCCCGGCCCCAGGCTGTATATTGAAGATAACATCGATCCGGAGCGCATGGCCTCGCTGCTGGATGTAATTGATCTTAAGAAGACCTGCTTTAACGTTATCACCAAATCCGGCGGCACCGCCGAGACCATGAGCCAGTATTTGATTATCGTGGACGCGCTCAAGGCGGCGGTGGGCGCAGATTACAAGCGCCATATTATCGCGACGACTTCTCAGTCCAAAGGCTACCTGATTAAAATCGCCCAGCGCGAAGGCTATGAGACCTTCTTTATCCCCGACGGCGTGGGCGGCCGGTTTAGCGAGCTTTGCCCGGTTGGGCTGTTGCCCGCGGCCGTGTGCGGTATCGACATCCGCGCCATGTTAGACGGCGCGCGCGACATGGACGAGCGCTGCAAGACAGACGACATGTGGCGCAACCCGGCGCTGATGGACGCGGCGCTGATGTACATTTGCATGGGTAAGGGCATGAACGTATCGGTTATGATGCCTTACGCCGATTCGCTCAAACTGATGAGCGACTGGTACGCGCAGCTTTGGGCCGAAAGTTTGGGCAAGAACCTGACCCTGGACGGCGAAAAGGTAAACTGCGGCCAGACGCCGGTTAAGACGCTGGGCGTAACCGACCAGCACTCTCAGTTGCAGCTTTACTCCGAAGGTCCGCACGACAAGGTGATTACCTTCCTGAAGGTAGAGTCCTTCCGTGCCAAGACGCCCATCGCGCACGGCTGCGACGATATCCCAACGATCGCCTTCCTGGGCGGCAAGAGCCATAACCAGTTGATTGAGGCCGAGCGCGCGGGCACCGAATACGCGCTTTACAAGGCCGGGCGGCTGAGCCAGACCATTACGCTTAACCAGGTAAACGCCAATACGATCGGCCAGCTTTTGTATTTCTTCGAGCTGGTCACCGCCTACACCGGCGCGCTGCTCAACATCGATACCTTCAATCAGCCGGGCGTGGAGGAATCCAAGGTGGCGGCCTACGCGGTTATGGGCTACGACAGCCCGGTTCATACGGCCAAGCGTGAAGAGATGAAAAACCGCCCGGAACGCCGCGGCGAGTACATTCTGTAAGCCTTTTGCGCGGAGCGGGGCGTCCTTAGGACGCCCCGACGGCGCGGTTTGGGCGGGAGAAGTATTCATGCTAGAATTACTCATTAAAAACGCGCACATCGTGGATGGCTCGGGCGGCGCGCCCTTCAAGGGAGACGTCGCCATCGATCATGGGAAAATAGCGGCCGTCGCGCCCGTTATCGAGGTGGCCAGCGCGCACTCCATTGACGCGCGCGGCCTGTTCGTAACCCCTGGTTTTATCGACGTACACCGGCACGCGGATAACGCCATTTTCAAAACCGGATTCGGCGCGGCGGAGCTTGCGCAGGGCATTACCACGATTATTAACGGCAATTGCGGATTAAGCGCCGCCCCTTGCGGCGGCCCCTACCGCGACGATATGCTCAATTATCTGGAACCCGTGCTCGGCAGCGCGCCGCCGGGTATGTCGCTTGACTCCTATTCGTCCTACGCCGCCGCGGCGCAGCAGGCCAAGCTGCCGCTGAACGTGGGCATGGATATCGGCGGCGGCACCGCGCGCGCCA
>CAWVLE010000266.1:0-6734 GCA_963929805.1 uncultured Eubacteriales bacterium
TCGGGAAGTTTTGCATTGATTTCGGCTCCACACAAGTTTATACCACGAAACATTGTGCGGAGCCTTTTCGGAAAGTTGATCTCTAAAGCGGAAAGGTCAGGACAGATGTAGCGCTGTCTTTGGTTTTTATACCCTTTTATGAGATTAGCGCCAGATAATTGACTGTTTAGGCCGCAGACAATGTTTTGTTTGCGGCCTTTTGTTATACGCATTTATGAATGATTACGCAAAGGGCGCACGCCATCGTGTGTCCTTTGCTTTTTGGAGGGAAATAAAATGACAAAAGAACACAGCCTGCTGACGGGGAGCGTGCCGAAAAGGCTGGCCGCTTTCGCTCTCCCGTTGCTTTTTGCAAATATACTGCAATCGTTTTACAACGTGGTAGATATGCTTGTGGTTGGACACGTTGTGGGCGATACGGGACTTGCGGCGATTGGCAACGCGTCGAAACTTTGTTATATCATCAACTCAATTTGTATTGGTATGACGATGGGCGGAGCCGTATTGATCGCTCAATACAAAGGGGCGAATGATAAAAAGGGACTATCGGAGTCATTTCAAATGCTGGCTCTGCTCTCGTTGGTATCTTCTTTGCTCATAACGATCGTCAGCCTGGCAACCTATCGGCCACTTTTCAATATATTAAACGTCCCCGCAGACGCATATCAAGACGCTTGCGGCTATATGAAAATTATTTGTTGCGGAACTGTATTCGTTTTCGGCTATAATACGGTCTGCTCCGCCTTAAAGGGACTGGGAGATTCTAAATCTCCACTCTATTTTGTAGGAATTGCTACCACCATCAATGTTGTTTTAGATATTATTTTAGTGGGTCCTTTAAAAATGGGAACGGCGGGAGCAGCTTACGCAACAATCACCGCGCAAGGAATTTCCTTTGTTATTTCGCTATTCTATTTGAAACGGCACAATATATTTTTCTCTATGGGAAAACACAGAAAGCGCACGCCCCGATGGGATAAGTTAGCCGCCATTATAAAAATTGGTCTACCCACAGCAATCCAAATGGTTGTAGTCAACACTGCCTATCTGCTTGTAGCGGGTATGCTCAATCAGTTTGGTACAGCCGTATCCGCCGCCTCTAATGTAGGGTTGCAAATTAACACCTTTGCCGGTATGCCCTGCTGGGCTATCGGACAGGCCGTAACGGCAATGGCAGGCCAGTGTATGGGCGCTGGACAAATCGGCCGCGCCCAAAAGGTAGTGAAAATCAGTTTAGCGACGAATGTAGCCGTAACGCTCGTTGTCGTAATAGGCGTACAGCTTTTTGCCGAACCATTGATTTTACTTTTCGGTAGTACCAGCCCGGAAGTCGTAAGCGATGGCGTTTACTATCTGCGTATCTGTTGCGGCGTCAATAGCCTAATTTATGCCGCTATGTACACCCTGGATTCCTTTGCCATTGGCGCAGGCGCGGCAAATGTCGCTATGGTTAACGCTTTGCTGGACGCGGTTATTGTACGTTTGCCTGTGAGCTGGCTTTTGGCCTTTGCTCTTAATATGGGTTTCTCCGGCGTTTATTACGGGCAGGCAGTTTCTCCAGTGCTTCCTGCTATTGTAGGCTTGCACTATTTTGTAAGCAGAAAGTGGGAACGAAAAACGCTAATTTAAGCAAGCCACAAGAATGTTAATTAAGGTAAAATAAATGAAATTACCCGTTATCCAAGAGCCGGACGCGCAGGCATAGGGCCGATAACATATAAATCAAAAACGCGGCTATCGGCTCTTCTAGTTGCGCGATAGGGGGCATGATAAAGCCTTGAGCCAAGCGGTTTTCAATCCGGCAGATAAAGTTTTTATATTTCTACCCTCAAAACGGCCTTCTACCGCGCAACCATTTTGCTATGCCAACATTGAATGTTCAGGAGGGAAAAAGCCTTGGTTCATGCGGCTAATGGCGCGCGGGAACAGAGCAAACGGTTATAATATGCCCTGAAAGAGAGAAAATTCCGTTCTGTTATTCCACGCCGCAGAAAAAGCGGAGAAGAAGTCTTAGACCTCTTCCCCCGCTTTTCGTCGCAATCCGCATGGCATCTACCCTGTTTGAATTGATTGCCATACCGTTTTATAAGTAGCTACCACTTGGCGCGGCTGTCAACATTTGCCATTTCAGAATGCGCAGATAAATTGGCGGATTATGCCTGTCCATTTACCGCGTAGCGGTAGTCGTCCAGAAAATCGCGCACGCGGTCGCAGACAAGCGCCTGAGGATCGCTGGACAATTCGCCACTGTGTACGCGCGCATACTGTATGGGCATGTATTGGCTGAGCACCGAGCGCGGCACAGGCGTACTATTAAGGTTTTCCATGAGACGCGCGATCGCCTCAAGCACGCGCGGATCGGTCATGTAATACCGGCAACGGTCGGAATAGCTGAACGCGCGCTTAAGCGCAATTTCGCGGGGTGTGCCGTGGTAATACTTTTGCCAATACCGGCCGTCGGATTTCATGACGTCGTCCAGCGTCGCACGGAAATTGGATAAATTCCCCGTGCAGACTTCACGTTCCATCATTTCCAGCGCGAACAGCCCTTCCCGCATCGCAAAGGTCAGCGCGGGGCCTACCTTGAGTATGGCTATCCCGTCGCGCACCATTTCACGCAGGCAACGGCGGGTTTGATAATCGGTGGAATGCCCCTCGAACACCAGCCCCGGGTAACCGGCAAGCGCGTCTATAAGCGCTTTGGCTTTTTCCGCGTTGTATTCCACCACCGAATCGTCGGAAAACTCCACGCCCGGCTGAACCACCACCGCGGCTACCCGGCTCCAGGCTTTTTCCAGGCCGGAGCGGCAATACGTATCGGCAAATATTTCCATCATGCCGCAAAAATCCTCCGGCCGGGTTACCGCCACGCTGTCTTCGTTTTGCTGCGCGCCGCCCGGAATTGGCACTTCGCTGCCGATAATATACACCGGTTCCACCGCGTCGGGATATTGCGCAAGCCGCCTTTCAAAGGCGCGCTCTGCTACCCGTGCCAGCTGCGCGGAGCGCCGCGCAACCGTCTCAACCGGCAAAGGCGCGTCTTTGGAATCGCTTCCCAGGCGCATGCTGGTGTCAATATGGATTTTGGCGTAACCGGCCAACACAAACTGCTCAATCAGGGTTTCGGCCTTCTGCATGGCGCTTTGTTCGTCCTCGGCCTGCCACGTCAGCGGGCCCAAATGATCGCCGCCCAAAATCAGCAGCGAATCCAGCAGGCCTACGCGCGCGGCAAGCTTATGCGCCATTTCGTAAAAGCCGGACGGGGTCATGCCCGTATAGCCGCCAAACTGATTTACCTGGTTGGCCGTCGCCTCGATAAGCACGCTGGAGCCATACTTTTTCCCTTCCTGCATGGCGGCGAGCAGCACGTATTCGTTCGCGCTGCATACCGAGCATATACCGCCGGGCGCGCCCTGTCCACGTTTATCCAGCACTTCTTTGAGCGGATTTATCATGATTGCGTCCTCTTCCCGTTATTTTGCAAACTGCGTAAGATAGGGCTCGTGTTGCTTGAACATTTCGTCCACCATGTCGCGGATTTCACGCAGGGACAATACCGCCGCCGTCAGTGGATCGTAGCACACCGCCTGGTAGATCATTTCCTTGTCGCCCGCCAGGCTGCCTTCCACAACCAGCTCCTCAATCTGGGCCGAAGTTCCGCTCAGCAGCGCCAACTGCGCAGGCAGTTTGCCCACATGTATCGCTTCCAGGCCGCGTTTGCTGGCCAGTACGGGCACCTCTACGCACGCGCCGTAGGGCAGGTTTTCCACCAGATTCCAGTTGCGCACGTTGCCGTTGAATTTAAACATTTCGCCGTCGCCCAAAATCGCGTTAAAGATAAAGGCCGCGTATTCTTCGCCGCGCTCAAGGTCTACCGGCTCGCCCATCCACTTGTGGATATCGTCGCGCCAGGTATCCTCGCGCTTGGTATATTCGTCCAGTATATAGGCATAATGGCCGGGGTTCCAGTTGGTTCCGTTCGTGCAATACTTTTCAATCAGGTCCGGGCGCTTGCGGAACCAGGCGTTGTATTCGCTGTTGTGGCCGGAAGACTCGGTGGGATAGTAGCCCAGCGCCAGGAACATTTCGTTGCGCACAGGCTCCTTGTTGTAAATCTCTTCGCGCTCGGTAATGGCCTTGCGGATAAGCGGATAGGCGTCTTTGCCGTTCCACAAAAACTGGGTGTAGAAGGCCTGATGGTTGATGCCGGCGCAGGTGTAGGAAATTTCGTTCTTGGGCGCGCCGATCCACTCCGCCAGCATGGCGGCGGTGCCCTGCACGCTGTGGCACAGGCCGCTGGTTACCATGTTGGGGTATTGTCCCTGCACGGTACGGCACAGCATGGCCATGGGGTTGGTATAGTTAAGGAATACCGCGTTCGGGCAGTACCGGTCGATATCCGCCGCAATGGACAATATGGGGTTGATCGTACGCAGATAGCGGAAAATTCCGCTGGGGCCGCGCGTATCGCCTACGCAGGTATCCACGCCGTATTTTTTGGGGATGAGGATATCGTGCTTCCATACCTCGACGCCGCCCTCCAAAATGGTGCAGATGACGCCGTCCGCGCCCTTGAGCGCCTCCACGCGATCCTTGGTGGCGATCACCTTCGCGGGATATTTGCCCGCCTCAATGATGCGCTCTACCGCCTGCTTGATGAAGGCCAGGCGTTCGTCGTTTACGTCCATCAGCGCCAAGGTGCTGTCGCTCAGCGCCGGAAAAGACAAAATATCCCGAATCAGTTCGCGCGTAAACCCGAAACTACCCGCCCCAATAAAGGCAAATTTTCTGGACATATCCATTCTCCCTTTCCATAATTTTTTGTCAATTTATCTTACGCCGCCCAGCGGCAAAATCTACACTAACAGTCTGCCACAAAGGTTTTAACTTTAATTTATAGGCGCACATGCGCCGGTCCGATAGCACCTTTTCTCGCCGGGCATGTCTTGCCGCTATTGCAGCGTCACATGGAAACGATATTTGTCGCCGCATATAAAACAGGCGCAATATTCAATGACGCGCCCTTCGCTATAGGCAATGCGGTCTAACTGCATCACGCTTAACACGCCCTTGCGGCCCAGCGCTTCCACCACGTACTGCGGCGCCAGAATGGCTTCAAACGTTTCGGTGGCCTTATCAATGCGCACGCCGCTTTTTTGAAAAATGGTGTTATACAGGCCCTGCGCGGCGATGTCTTCGCCAGTCGCGTCGCCCAGATATTGGGTGGGCACATAGCTGGTTTCATATGCGTAGGGCATTTCGTCGGCCAACCTCAGGCGGCAGACTACGCGCAAAAGCGTGCCCGCGGGCACCGGCAAACGATGCTGTACGGGCGGCTGAACCGCAATGGTGCTTACCGATAAAATACGCGTTCCGGGCTTGATGTTTTGTTTTTTCAATTCCTCGGTAAACGAGTATACGCTCGAAAGCGGCTGCACGATCACCCTGGGCTTTACAAAGGTGCCCCTACCCTGCTGTCTTAGGATATATCCATCGTCTTCCAGCGCCTGTAAGGCCTGGCGCACCGTAATCCGGCTGACGCCAAACTCCGTACACATCTCCCGCTCGGTGGGCAGGCGGCTGTTTTCTGGATAGACGCCCGACTGAATTTTGCCCAGTATCGCCAGCCGTACCCGCATATACTCCGTCATTTCGTTCATCGGGTCGCCCTCCCTTTCGCGCCGCCGCACAACATTATTAATCGCCTACAGCCCAGGCACGCACCCGGAACGGATGGTTTGCTCTACTTCGTCCCGCGCCGGGCAACGGGTAGAGCCGCCCGTACGCGTCACGCTTACCGCGCCGGAAGCGTTGCCCCAGCGCATGCAGTCCTCATAGTCCAGGCCGCTAAGACGCGCGGTCAAAAAGCCGGCGTTAAAGCTGTCCCCCGCGCCGGTCGTATCCACCACGCTGGTTTTATACGGGGCAAAATGCCTTGGCGCGTCGGAGTATTTTTCGCACAGCAGCGCGCCCTGGCCGCCCATTTTTACAACGCAGTTGCAGCCCATCCGCGCAATGCGCACGGCCGCCTGTTCCAAATCGGACGTGCCCGCAATGGCTTCCGCCTCTTTCTCATTCGGGAAAAAGTAATCGGTATGGCGCAGCGTATCTTCCAGGTCGCCGCCCCAGCGCCCGTATTCGTCCCAGCCGGCGTCCAGCGACGTCGTCATTCCCAGCGCGTGCGCCCGCGCGTACAGCGCGGGTATACCTTTACGAAGCCGGGGCTGAATAAAGTAGGACCCCGCGTGTATATGGCGCGCGCCCATCCCTTCCAGCCGAACCTCGTCCGCCTCAAAGGCATCGATCGTGTCGCCAAAGCAGGTCACCATCGCGCGGTCGGAGCTGGAGCTGATGCTCACGGTCAGCCCCGTGCGGTAGCGCGGCTGTCGTTCAATGTACCGTTCGGACACGCCGTATCGCCTGAGCGCCTCCATCACAATGTCGCCGTACCGGTCCTGGCCCAGTTTCCCGTAAAAGCCCACGTTCAGGCCCAACGACGCGGCGACGCACGCGCATATCGCGGTAGAGCTGCCCATACATTCGGTATAATCTTCGGCCAGTATTTCCTTTCCGAAAACCGGGGCCTGCCGCACGCCGGAAAGTATCAAATCTACGTTCAGTTCGCCTACGCACATCATGTCAAATTGTCTGTCTTTCATAGCCGGTCACCTGATTTCAATCCAGGGATCCAATCCATCCGGCAAATCCGGATTGCAGCCCACCTGAAAGGATTT
>CAWVLE010000267.1:0-9288 GCA_963929805.1 uncultured Eubacteriales bacterium
CAACCGTCACGGCGGCATATTGGGCGGCATTACCAGCGGCATGCCGCTGATGGTGCGGGTGGCGGTAAAGCCCACGCCCTCCATCGCGCGCGAACAGAAAAGCGTGAATTTGGATACCATGCGCGAAGAGCGGTTGCGCGTAAGGGGCCGGCACGACCCGTGCATCGCGCCGCGCGCCGTGCCGGTGGTGGAGGCGGTGTGCGCCTTTGTGTTGCTGGACATGCTTTCGGCAAGCGGCAATCTGTAACGGCCGGGCAAAAATTGTACGTATATAATGAAAGCGAGGTTTTATTAAGATGGATATTGAAAACTTACGCGCCCAGATCGATAAAATTGACGACGAGATCAGCGACCTGTTCGCGCGCCGCATGCAGTGCTGCGCCGAAATCGCGCGCTATAAGGCGCAAAACGCCATGGGCGTGGCCCAGAAATCGCGCGAGCGCGAAATACTTACGCGCATATCAAAGCGCGTGCCCGACCCGCTCAAGGGCTATCTGCACATGCTGTACGCCACCATGTTCGACGTGAGCCGAGCCTATCAGATTACGCTCACCCCGCACCAGAACTCGGTAACCGAAAGCATCCGCCGCGCGGCCCAGCAGACGCCCAAGCTTTTCCCCGAGCGGGGCGTGGTCGCCTGTCAGGGCGTGGAGGGCGCCTATTCCCAGCAGGCGTGCGACCGGCTGTTCAAAATGCCCGACATCATGTATTTTCGCACCTTTGAGGGCGTGTTCCAGGCGGTGGAAAGCGGCCTGTGCGAATACGGCGTGCTGCCCATTGAAAACAGCTCCTACGGCTCGGTCAAGGGCGTGTACGATTTGATGCACTCTTACAAATTCCACATCGTGCGCGCGCTCAGGCTGCGTGTGGACCACAACCTGCTGACCAAGCCGGGCGTCAAGATTGAGGATATACGCGAGGTATTTTCGCACGAGCAGGCCATCGGCCAGTGCAGCAAGTTCCTTGGCGGACTTAAAAACGCAAAGGTTACCGTGTGCGAAAACACCGCGCTGGCCGCGCGCATGGTGGCCCAGTCGGAGCGGCGCGACGTGGCGGCGATTTCTTCGCACAACTGCGCGGAGCTTTACGGGCTTGTCGCGCTGCGCGAGGACGTGCAAAACAGCGCCAGCAACTATACCCGTTTTATCTGCATCGCAAAAGACCTGGCCATCTATCCCGGCGCCGACCATATCAGCCTGATGTTCTCCACGCCCCACCGGCCGGGCGCGCTGTATAGCCTGATCTCCAAATTCGCCGCGTTGGGCGTAAACCTGACCAAGCTGGAAAGCCGGCCCATTCCGGGACGCGATTTTGAATTCATGTTCCATTTCGACATGGAGGCCTCGGTGTGGTCGGAGGACGTCATGCAGCTTCTGGGCGAACTGAGCCAGACCAACGAACACTTCGTGTTCCTGGGCTGCTATCACGAAATATAAGCGGGGGATTCCCATGCGCTACGGTTTGATCGGAGAACATCTGGGGCACAGCCATTCCAAAATGATCCACGCGTTGCTTGGCGCGTACCCCTACGAACTATACGAGCTGCCCGAGGAGGAGATCGGCGCGTTTATCGCGCAAAAGGATATCGGCGGGCTGAACGTAACCATTCCCTATAAAAAGACGGTCATCCCCTTTTGCGACCGCCTGACGCGCGAGGCGCGGCGCATCGGCAGCGTGAATACGCTGGTGCGCTGCGCGGACGGCTCGCTGCTTGGGCACAACACCGATTACGCGGGCTTTGTACACATGGCGCGCGGCGCGGGCGTGGATTTTGCCGGGCGCAAGGCGCTTGTGCTGGGTTCGGGCGGCGCGTCGCTGACCGCGGTGGCGGCCGCGCGCGATTTGGGCGCGCGCAGCGTGACGGTCATATCGCGCTCGGGCGAGGACAATTATACCAATTTGCGTTCGCGCCACGCGGACGCGCAGATCATCGTCAACTGCACGCCGGTGGGCATGTTCCCGCGCGGAGACGGTTGCCCGGTGGATATAAGCGTATTCGGCGCGCTGGAGGGCGTGCTGGATATGGTGTATAACCCGCTGCGCACCAACCTGGTGCTCGACGCGCGCGCGCGCGGCGTAAAGGCGTCGGGCGGGCTGGATATGCTGGTGGCCCAGGCGTGCGAGGCTTGCGCCTGCTTTACCGGCGCGCCCGTGCCGCCCGAACGCGCCCGGCGCGTGCTTGACCAGGTGCGCGCCCAGGTGGAAAATATCGTCTTGATCGGCATGCCGGGCAGCGGCAAAAGCGCGGTGGGGCGGCTGCTTTCCCAGAAAACCGGGCGCGAACTTATAGACGTGGACCAGTTGATCGTACGCGAGGCCGGCAAAACCGTGCCGCAGATTTTCGCGCAGGAGGGCGAGCGCGCCTTTCGCGAGCGCGAGGCGCGCGCGGTGGAGCAAGCCTCGGCCATGACCGGAAAGATTATCGCCACGGGCGGCGGCGCGGTATTGCGCGAGCGGAACGTGCGCGCGCTTAAGCGCGGCGGCAGGCTGTATCTGCTTAGCCGGTTGCTGGAAAAACTGGATATGGAGGACAGGCCGCTGTCCAGCGGCATCGACGCGCTGCGCGCCATGCAGGCGGTGCGCGACCCCATTTACCGCGCCAGCGCCGACAAAACCATCGACAACAACGGCGCGCTGGAATCGGCGGCCGGCGCGATATTGGAGGATTTTTATGCGTATACTGGTACTTAACGGGCCTAATTTGAACTTGTTGGGCGTGCGCGAGGTGGGCATCTACGGCGCGCGCAGCTACGAGGATCTGCTTAAGATGATTCAGGATCACTGCGCCCGCCGGGGCGTAGAGGTTAAGTGCGTGCAATCCAACCACGAGGGCGCGCTGGTAGACGAAATCGGCCGGGCGCTGGGCTGTTTTGACGGCATCGTGTTTAACCCAGCCGCCTACACCCACACCTCGGTGGCGCTGCTGGACGCGCTTAAGGCGGTCAACATTCCCACCGTGGAGGTACACATATCCGACGTGTCCAAGCGCGAGGCCTTCCGTCAGGTATCCTACGTGCGCGCGGCCTGCATAGCCACCATCGCCGGCCACGGCTTCGAGGGCTATCTGGAGGCCATCGACCTGCTGCTCAGCCGCGCGCAGGCCCGGTAAAGCGCGCGCGGTTTACAAACTTAATTTGACATTTATCGCGCGCGGGATTAAAATTTGCATGGCGGCTGGCGTGGTGCGCCCCGCCGCGAAAGGTAAAAACAGGCCGCGCCGGCTTTCCCGGGCGGCTTCATATCAAAGCAGATGCGAGGGACACGCCGGTTCGTTGGCGCGCGCAGAGAGCCTGTGGCGGGTGTAAACAGGCGGCGCGGCGGCCGGGGGCCATCCCTTCGCGGCTCCGCGCAGGAAATGGCGCGGCGGTTCGCGCCGTTACCGTGTCAAGTGGGTCCGCCTGCGGGCGGATCAATCAGGGTGGTACCGCGAAAAAGCGCCTTTTCGTCCTTGAACGGATGGAAGGCGCGTTGCTTTATATGGCTAAAAGATTAGAAGGGATGATTTAAACATGAACATTACCAGTTCAGCCCAGCTGCGTTCGCTCTTTCTGAAATTTTTCGAGGAAAAGGGGCACGCGGTGATCCCAAGCGCCTCCATTATTCCCGAAAACGACCCCACCGTGCTGTTCACCACGGCCGGCATGCACCCGCTGGTGCCCTATCTGCTGGGCGCGCGCCATCCCATGGGCGCCCGGCTGACCGACGTGCAAAAGTGCATCCGCACCGGCGACATCGACGAAGTGGGCGACAACAGCCATCTTACCTTTTTCGAAATGCTGGGCAACTGGTCGCTGGGCGATTACTTCAAGCGCGAGGCCATCAGTTGGAGCTGGGAATTTCTCACCAGCCCGCAATGGCTGGGCATCGATAAGGACAGGCTGGCCTTTTCGGTGTTTGCCGGCGACGAGGACGCGCCCCGCGACGAGGAGGCCGCTTCGCTGTGGCGTGAAATGGGCGTAAAGGACGACCATATCTTCTATCTGCCCAAAAAGAACAACTGGTGGGGTCCGGCCGGCACTACCGGCCCTTGCGGCCCGGATACCGAAATGTTCATCATCACCGACCGGCCGCCCTGCGGGCCGGACTGCTCGCCCGCGTGCGATTGCGGGCGTTATCTGGAAATCTGGAACGACGTGTTCATGCAGTATAACAAGCAGGCCGACGGCACGTTCCCCCCACTGGCGCAGAAAAACGTGGATACCGGCATGGGCCTGGAGCGCACCATCAGCGTGCTGCTGGGCGCGAAATCGGTGTATGAAACCGACCTGTTCAGCGACATCATCGCCAAGATCGAATCGCTAAGCGGCAAGACCTACGGCCAGGACGAGGAAACCACCCGCTCCATCCGCATCATCGCCGACCACATGCGCACCGCCACCATCATCATCGGCGACGACCGCGGCGTGACGCCCTCCAACGTCGACCAGGGCTACGTGCTGCGCCGGCTGATCCGCCGCGCGGTGCGCCACGGCATGAAGATCGGCATGAGCGAAGGCTCTACCCCCGAAATCGCCGCGGTGATCGTAAAACAGTACGAACAGGTATACCCCGAGCTCAAGCGCAACGAGGCGCACATTCTCGAGCAGCTGCGCCTGGAGGAGGAGCGCTTTGGCCGCACGCTGCGCCAGGGCATGCGCGAATTTGAAAAGCTGGTCGCGCGGCTGGGCGAGAATACCCAGATCGACGGCGCAAGCGCGTTTAAGCTTTACGATACCTACGGCTTCCCCATTGAAATCACCACCGAAATGGCGCGCGAAAAGGGGCTGAGCGTGGATACCGCCGGCTTTGAGGAGCGCTTCCGCCAGCATCAGGAGCTTAGCCACGCGGGCGCCGAGCAGCGCTTCAAGGGCGGCCTGGCCGATCATACCGAGGAAACCGCCAAGCTGCACACCGCCACCCACCTTTTGCACGCCGCGCTGCGCAAGGTGCTCGGGCCGGAGGTCGCGCAGAAGGGCTCCAACATCACCGCCGAGCGGCTGCGCTTTGACTTCTCCTTCGGCCGCAAGATGACCGACGAGGAGAAAAAGGAAGTGGAACGCCTGGTCAACGAATACATCCAGGCGGCCGCGCCCGTCATCTGCGAGGAAATGACCGTGGAAGAGGCCAAGGATCAGGGCGCCATCGGTCTGTTTGAAAGCAAATACGGCGAGCGCGTAAAGGTGTATACCATGGGCGCGTTCAGCAAGGAAATCTGCGGCGGCCCGCACGCGAACAACACCGGCGACCTTAAGTCGTTCAAAATACAGAAGGAGGAATCCTCCTCGGCGGGCGTGCGCCGCATCAAGGCGGTAATCGGTAAGTAAACTCATTTATACGTGCGGAAGGAGGCGGCGTTCATGGCGGATTTTACGGCAATGTCCTTTGAGGAACTGCTTCGGGAGGGCGGCTTTGCGTGCGGTTGCGGCAAACACCACGCCACCGATCTTAAGGTGTTCAAGTCGGGCGCGGGCGTGCTTGACCAGCTGCCCGAGGCGCTTAAACAGCAGTCGGTTGCAAAGCCGTTTGTGGTGTGCGATAAAAATACCTACCGCGCCGCGGGCGAGCGCGTGGAAGCGCTGCTTAAGCAGGCGGGCATGGATTACACGCTGTTCATGCTGCCCATGGAAAAGGTGGAGCCCGACGAAACCGCGGTGGGCGCCATTACCATGGCTTATGCGCCTGACAGCGACATGATACTGGCGGTAGGCTCGGGCGTTATAAACGATATTTGCAAGGTGGCCGCGCACGCCATCGGCGTGCGGCAGGGCGTGGTATGCACCGCGCCTTCCATGGACGGCTACGCGTCCAATTCTTCCTCCATGCATGTAAACGGCGTAAAATGCACGCTGTATAACGCCTGCCCTTCCATCATTATCGCCGACAGCCGGATTATCGCGCAGGCGCCGCTGCGCATGCTGTGGTCGGGGCTGGGCGACATGCTGGCCAAGTACGTCAGCGTGTGCGAGTGGCGCATCGCGCATCTGGTCATCGGCGAATATTATTGCGAATCCATCGCCGCGCTGATGCGCAAGGCGCTTAAACGCATTATGGAAAACGCGCAGCGGCTCAACGAGCGCGACCCGGCCGTCATTCAGGCGGTAACCGAAGGGCTGGTGCTCTCGGGCGTGGCGATGAGCTTTGCCCAGGTGTCGCGCCCGGCCTCCGGATTGGAACACTATTTTTCCCACATGTGGGAAATGATGGCCATGGAGCGCCACACGCACGCCGATTTCCACGGCATCCAGGTGGGCGTGGGCACGCTCAAAACGCTTAACCTGTACGAGTGGATCCGCCGCCAGACCCCGGACCGGGCGCGCGGCCTGGAGGCCATGCGCCGGTTTGATCCCAAAAAGTGGGAAGAAATGGTGCGGCGCATATTTGGCTCCACCGCGCCGCAGATTCTGGCCATCGAAGAAAAGGCCCGTAAAAACGACCCGGTTAAGCACGCTCAACGGCTGGACCGCATCGTGGAAGGCTGGAACGACATACTCAAGATTATCGACGAGGAGCTTCCGCCCGTCAGCCAGATTGAACACGTTATGAAGACGCTTGGGATGCCCATGTATCCGGCCGATCTGGGAATTTCGGCGGAGGACACCCGCGACGCGTTTATCGGCTCGCGCGAAATACGCGATAAATACCTCTCCAGCAGCATGCTGTGGGATATGGGCCTGATGGAGGAAGCCGCAAAAATCCTATAAACTGACCCAATGGCGCTTGGTGGCGGGGAAAACTTTCTCCGCCGCCAAGTTTTATGGCGCGGCGATTTTTTCTTCCGGCCTTTTTGTGAAACGCGCCCCGCGCCGCTTTTTCCTCCTTGCCCCCATAAGGGAGGAGCGAAGCGACGACTAGTGGTGAGGACACGGCGAAGCCGCCTTTCCCTCTTGCCTCCCCCGAGGGGGAACGCCGCGTTATATCGCTGTTCTTCTTGCCTTCCCCGAGGGGAAACGCTGCGTTATATCGCTGTTCTTCTTGCCTCCCCCAAGGGGGAGGTGGACCGGCGTAAGCCGGGCCGGAGAGGGGGATCCTCTCCCTAAAACGTTGCTTGCTGCCCAATAAGTTACCCGCCCAGGGCCCCCTCTCAGTCTCGCTTCGCTCGCCAGCTCCCCCAAGGAGGAGCCAAGGGGGAGGAACGAGCCGCCGGGCGAAAAAGGGGGAGCCAAGAGAAACGAGGAGAGGCCGACGGTCGGAAACAGGGTGAGCCAAGGGGAGGACAGGGAGCGGCGCTTTTGACCGGTTATGTTTTTCGACCTGGAGGCGATAGGTATGGCGCAACGGGCGCAGGAAAACAAAAGCGCGAAAAGGCGCGGCCTGATTAAGGCCGCGCGGGCTTTATTTTTGCAGGATGGGCTGCGCGATGCGACGGTGGACGCCATTGCGCGCCGCGCGGGCATCGCCAAGGGAACCTTTTACCTGTACTTTAACGATAAATACGAATTGATGGAGCAGGTCGCGCTGGAGTTCGCGCTGGAACTGTTGGACGAAGCGCAGGAATACGCGCAGCGGGAAGACAGCCTGCTGGACGGCATTGAGCGCGCGATCGACTACCTATTGGAGCGCTTTGCCCGGCGGCCGCGGCTGATGCGCCTGATGGAATGCGATTTTCCATGGCAGCTGCTTCGGCGGCAAATGGACTTAGACCCAAATAACCCGGCCCGGCGGCTGCTTAACGCCTGCTGCGCCGCGCCGGAAATGGCGCGTATACCGCGCGAGGAGGTTTACCAGCGGCTGGTGCTGGCCGCGCAGCTGGCCGGCGCGACTGCGCGCGGCGCGCTGCTTTCCGGCCAGCCGGCCCCGCTTGACCAGCTTAAGCCGCTTATTTTTGACTGCGTGCGCAAAATACTTTCCCAGGCCGCCTCAAGCGATGGGAATGCCCAGCTCGCCCGCGATTGATTCAAGATGGCGGAAGGCGGCCTCATAGGCCTCAAAGCTGTCCATGTGTTCCAGCAGCATGGGCATGCCGCCGCTCATGTGCGCGTGGGCCGCGCGCAGAATGGGCCGGTAGTCCAGCGCGCCCCGGCCGGGCGCGGTTTCGCGCAGCATGGTGGTAAAGGGCGCTTCAAGCGCCACGTCCTTGATGTGACAGCTTTTGATGTGCGGACCCAGCTTTTTAAAACAGGTTTCGATAAAGGCGGACGCGTCCAGAAAGCGGCGCGGGCAGTTAATCATGTTGGCAAAATCCATATGCGCGGCAAATTGCGGCCGGTCCACGTCCTTAATCAGTTGCAAATATTCGTCCGGGCCGTCGGGCACCATCCAGGGCATGGGCTCAATGGTATAAAAACTGCGGCGCGGTTTTACGGCGTCGATAATTTCGCGAATGGACATAACGGTCTTTTCGTAGGTTTCGGCCGAATAATTTTCCCGATAGGCGCCGTCCCAGCGCGCGCCGGCCGATCCGGCGATATTTACGCAGCAGGCGACGCCGATTTCGTCGGCAAAGGCCAATTGGCGTTTGGCGTATTCCAGCGCGGCGCGGCGCGCCTGCGGGTCGGGCGAGAGCGGGTTTTTCCATACGCCCACTTCGGCGATGGTTACGTTGCGCCGGCGCGCGATCTCGCAGACGGCTTTGACCTCCTCCCGGGAGGCGGTGTAATCCACCGGCGCCGTCACGGCCGAAAAACGCGTCTTTAGTAGCAGCGCTTCCCACTCGTCGGGGGTTTTCCAGGCGCCCATTACGGTTCCGCCCAGCTTCATAACGATCACTTCCTGAAATTCTTATTTAGGCGGCGCGCCCTGCGGCAGCAGGTCTTCGCCGCGGTAGTCGATGTACCAGCCCCCGCCGCGGCCGATGCCGCCTTCCAAAATTAAATGACAAATGGACGCGGCGGCCTCCTCCGGTTCGATCTGGGCGGTGGCGCGGCCCAGACGGGTATTCATGCGGCCGGGATGCATGGCAAAAAAACGCGGGCCTTTTACGCTCTGGCGCGCAATGCCGACCGCCTTGGTGGCCGCGCATTTTGAAAGCGCGTACGCGGGTATCCACGTGCCGCACTGGCCGATATCGCACCCCTCGCTGGTGATAACCACAAAGGGCGCGCCCTGCGCCATGAGCGGGGAAAAGTGCTTGATCGCGCCTACCACGCCGATCAGGTTTACCTCCAGCGTTTTGCGCAGCGCGTCAAGATCGGTCTTTTCAATGGTGTTTTCCCGGTCGGAAGGCAGTATAACCCCGGCCACATGGATGAGCGCGTCCAACTGGCCGTAACGCCCGGCGATAAAATCCGCGGCGGCGCGCAGCTGATCTTCGCGCGTTACATCCATATCAAACGAAATTAAGCTGTTTGGATAATTCGCGCCCAGCCGGTC
>CAWVLE010000268.1:0-3020 GCA_963929805.1 uncultured Eubacteriales bacterium
TTGCCGACGTAGAAAATTTCCTCGCCGTCCTCCAGACGGTTTACCCCTTCGCGCAGGCGGCCGGGGTTATAGCGCGCTATGGCCTGGTCGTAGGGCATATAATCGTAGCCGATGCGGCGCACGGCGGCCTCGTCGAGCGCGCGCGTGCAATAGGTAATTTTGAAGCGGCCGTTGCTGGAGCCGTGGATCAGATGCGCGGCTACCGACAGGCTGGCCTTCAAATCGTCGCATGTGCGAGAAAGGGCAAGCACTTTTTCGCGCCCGCAATAGCCGTATTTGGCGATCAGGCGGTCGTTTTGCGCGTCCTCACAGTACATGGAAACGCCGCCCGCCAGCACCACCAGCTCGCCGCCGTCGGCAATGGCCAGCGCGGTGCGGTATATCGCCTTGTTGCCCACCCATGTGGCCTTAAATTCGCGCTCGTCCAGATACACCACGATTTTTTTAAAGGGCGCGTCCACCACCGTCAGGTTCTTTTGCTGGCTAAGCGCCACCGCCTGCTCAAAATAGCTGCGCTCGCGCCCGATAAACAGCCCGTTAAGGCAGATGCGTCCGCTCCGCTGCGTGGTTACGGTCAATATGTAGTTAAGCGGCACGCCGGATAGAAAACGCTCCTCCGCGTAGTCGAACACCCGCCTTACCGGCGAAAAATCGCGCCCCATAACGCGCTCCATGCCGTACACCGCGCCCAGCATGTGGGTATGGTTAATCATGGACGCGCCGCCGCAACCCACAAACAGGTTCTTGCCACGATTGGCCATGCCGGCCACCTCGTGGGGCACCACCTGGCCGATGGACAGCACCAGGCCGTACGCCTTGTCCATCACGCGGCGGTTGATCTCCACGTCGATGGGCTCGCTTAACAGGCCTTCGGAAATTTCGCTGACAAACTGCGCGTCCACCTGGCCCAGCTTTACCACGTCGCCGCGCCAGTTGTGGCGTATCAGCGCCTCATAGGGCACCTGGCCCAGATACATATCTTCGCATTCGTCGCGCGTGACCGGCGCGTGGGAGCCCAGCGCGGGCATGATATCCACCCGGCAGCCGCGCGCGATAAGCGCCTGGTAAAGGTGCGCCGTTATTTTACCGGCCATGGAATGATACCGCGTAAAATCGGGCGGCAAAAGCAGAACCCGCTTAAGCCGGTCAAGGTCGGGCGCTATGGCCTCGTCCAATATGCGGTAAAGCTCGCCGTCGCTGAAACCCGCCTCGCTTGGGCAGATGTTTGCGCTGGACAACATGGTATTTTTCTCCCTCCCCCAAATATGCGCCGCCGCGCCCCGGCTTTGGCGGCTTAGGACTGGCGGTTTAAATGCTCGTATACGCCGTGGGCGATGTTGCGGAAAATGGAGGCCATCTGTTCGGGCGTCTCGTGCGCCCCGCTGCCTACCCACTGGCACAGCAGCTTCCAATAGCAGCCGCTGTAAAAGGCGCGGTAGTACCCCTGATAGGCGGCCGACCGGTTTTCCATCTCCGTGCTGCGCACGGTACCGGTGATTTCCAGCATGGTTTCGTCTATTTCGCGCAGCACCGTCAGCATCAAATCGTTTTTATACAGCAGTTTTAATACCTTAAGGTGCCGCTGCCAGAATGAAAAATACAGCTTGGGCGTTACCTCGCGCGGGCGCACGCCGTCCCCGCCCAACACGGCTAAGTATTCCTTTTTCATCTGCGCGGCGTAGTAGCTTAGTATGTCCTCCTTGGAGGAAAAGTGCCGGTAAATCGTGCGCCGGCCCACGCCGGCCTGGTCGGCGATCATCTGCATGGTGATGCCGTCAAACCCCGTGCCGTCCATTAACTCAAACAAGGCGCCCACAATCAGCCCGCGCGAACGCACGGCCACCGGATTTCGGGTAAATTCCTTTGCCATTTTATCACGCGCCTTTCCGGCAGAAGTGGCACAAAAGCATCGCTTTTGTAGCAGTTGCGCCTAAATGCTTGACCATTTTCCTTTCAAATATTATACTGAACATGGCACAGTTGCGCAACCTTGTTTTACGAAAAATCCTATAATGGAAGTGAGAAATATGGCGTACCGGATTACCACCGATACCATGGCCGACCTGCCCGAGGAATATCTGCGCGCGCACAAAATAGAGACCATTTCGCTAAGCTATTTGCTCGACGGGGTACACTACGACAAGACCAATAGCCTGCCCAGCAAGCAGTTTTACGAGCGGATGCGCGCGGGCGCCGCGCCGACTACCTCTCAGTTTAATCCGGAGGACGCGATCGAGGCGTTTTCGCGCCTGATCGATCAGACCGGCGAGGATATACTGCACCTTTCCTTTTCCTCGGGCCTGAGCGGCAGCTATAACAGCGCGCGCGTGGCGGCGGAGGAATTAAAGGGCAAATACCCCGGCCGGAAGATATACGTGGTGGATTCGTTGTGCGCCTCCATGGGCCAGGGGTTGTTGCTGTATAAGGCTGTGCAATTGAAGGAAAACGGCATGGAGATAGACGCGCTGCGCGACTATCTGGAAAACACCAAGCTGAACCTTTGCCACATATTTACCGTGGAGGATTTGGAATACCTGCACCGGGGCGGGCGCGTGTCCAAGGCCGTGGCCGTCATCGGCGGCATGCTAAACATAAAGCCCGTGCTGCACGTGGATAACGAGGGGCATCTGGTGCCCTTTGACAAGGTGCGCGGGCGGCGCAAATCGCTTACGGCGCTGGTGGACGCCATGGGCCGGCAGATGGGCGCCTGGCGCGATAAGAACGACATCGTGTTCATCTCCCATGGCGACAGCGAGGAGGACGCGCGCTTTGTGGCCTCGCTGGTCAGGGAGCGATTTGGCATAGACCAGTTTATGATTAACTACGTGGGCCCTACCATCGGCGCGCACTCGGGCCCGGGCACCATCGCGCTGTTTTTCCTGGGCGAATACCGCTAGGCGGCGCAGACCGGCGGGGGATACGCAGGACGCCTGCAGACTGTCAAAAAACCCTTCCGGGTGGTTTGGAGGGCCGAAGCCCTCCATTTTTAAATCGAATCCGGCGACATGCGCGGCGGATTC
>CAWVLE010000269.1:0-17218 GCA_963929805.1 uncultured Eubacteriales bacterium
ATGGGCCGCGCGCCGTCTTATGCTAAATTGTGCGGTTAAAAGGAATCAGAACACTTTGATATATTTGTTGTACATATAGCCCGTGCGGCCGTTGTAGGTTACCTTGCTCCACTTCTTGCCCACCTTCAGCACGATGATTTCGCTCTGGTCGGGCACAACGCGCAGTATGGCCGCCGAGGAATTGCCCGCCTTGCGCAGATGCACGTCGCCCGTGGTGGCGGCCAACACGCCGTTGGTCAGGTAATCCTTGTGGATATAGCCGGTTCTGGGCGTAGGAATTACCTGCACCTCGTACCAGGAACCGATCTTGCCGATGACCGCCAGTTTGCTGCCTGAGGGCAGCGTCTGTTTTACCGCGTAACTCATGCCCGGGCCCTTGCGCAGGTTGACTACGCTGGTTTCGTATTTGGTCTTTACCCGCGCCAGCTGGCCCCAGTCGCTCAACTCGTTCATGCTGGCCAGACGGCTGATGTAGATGTTTCGGATATAGCCCACCTGGCCGGTGGATACCACGCGCACTCGATCCCATTGACTGTTCGCCTTGAGTATCTGCACGTCGTCGCCGTGGAAGGCCCAGCCGATCACCCGGTAGTTGGTGCCCGGGCCGCTGCGCAGGTTGACCGAGCCGTCCTTGGTAGGCATCTTGATTACGCCGAGCGTTGCGGCGAAAGCCGTAGTGGAAAATAGCAGCGCCAAGACGAGCGCCAGCGCCAATGCGCGAATTGGTTTGAATCTGCGTAGCATATCATCACACCCCCGTCAAAATTGCTTTGTGCTAATTAGATGCGCGCGCCGCCCAGATTGTTCCAATTATGCCACAATTATTCAGAAAGAAAATAAGACTTTCAAGGAAATTCGTTTGCCAATTTTGGTACGATGTGCTATAATACCACAGGCCTTTCAGGTCAAGCATTTTCCGGAGGGGCAGCAGATGACGAATGCCGACGTGGCGATACTGATACCAGCCTACAAGCCGGACGAACGTATGGTTCCCCTGATCTGCGCCTTGCGCGAAAAGGGCTTTGAAAGAATATACGTGGTAGACGACGGCGGCGGGGAGGCATTCCGGCCGCTGTTTGACGAGGCGAAAAACATGGGCGCGCGCGTGCTGACGCACCCGGAGAACCGGGGCAAGGGCGCCGCGCTGAAAACCGGCCTGATCCAGATTATAAGCGAGGGCGTTTGCCCGGTGATAACCGCCGACGCAGACGGCCAGCACACGCCCGAGGACATCTGCGCCGTTGCCAGCGCCATGGCCGAAGCGCCCGAGGCGCTGGTGCTGGGCACGCGCGACAAAAAACAAATGCCGCCCCGCTCGCGCATGGGCAACACGATTACCTGCGCGGTACTGGGCCTGTTAAGCGGGCTGTGGATAGACGACACGCAGACCGGGCTGCGCGGCATACCGGCGCAGGCGCTTAAGCAGTTTGCCCGCCTGGAGGGCGAACGCTACGAATACGAGATGAACATGCTGCTGCGGGCGCGCGAAACGCGGATGAAGGTGGTGCAGGTAGTCATTCATACGGTGTATTTTGACAACAACCAGGGTTCGCACTTTAAAACCGTGCGCGACAGCGCGCGTATCTACGCGCTGTTGTTCAGGCGCATAGCGCGCTACATCGGCTCCTCTGCGGTGTCCGGCGTGGTGGATTTTGGGCTGTTTACCCTGCTGCACGTGCTGGTTCCGGATATACTGATCGTACCCGTGGTGGGCGCGCGGGTGATAAGCGCGCTGATGAATTACCTGATAAACCGCGAAGTGGTGTTTAAAAGCCGGGCGGGCAGGCAGTCGTTGGGCGCGTTTTATCTGCTGGTCGCCGTGGTGATGATGCTCAGCTACCTTATTATACGCCTGCTTACCGGCCTGGGCGTGCCCACGTTGGTGGCCAAAGTGTTGGCGGACGGCATACTGTTTGTGTTAAGCTATAATGTGCAGCACCGCTGGATTTTCCGCGACAGGGTGGACAGCGAGGCCTGACGGATCAGAGCAGGTTAGGCCAGGATGGCCGCTCCTGCCGGAGGATGTGGCTAAGCGCTTCGCCCAGCAGCGCGCTTGCGTCGAAAAATCCGTCCATTTCCAGATTGTTCAGGCTGGACTGCGCCTGTATGATCTGTTCGCTGACTACGCGAAGATCGTCGTGCGTGGTCAGTATTTCCAAAATTGGGCGGCGCGCTTCCCAGCCGTCACGGATCTGGCGCATTAAATTCCGGGCCTGTTCCAATTCGCCCGCGCGCGCCGCGCCATCCAATTCAACGCGCAGCGCTTCTACCTGGCTTACGGTGCTTTCTACCGCTTGCAGCGAAAAATAGCAAAACGCCGATACGGCAAATAACACCGCGCACATTCCGATCAATTTTGCGCGCATGTTACCAGATGACCTCCTCCGGCGCCATGGCTCTAAAGTTAAGCGTGGCGCCCCGCATGTCCTGCAGGTGCATTTTGCCCTGCGTATCCAAACTGGCCAGCAGCACGCGCTCTATATCCAGATTATATTGCTTAAGCAGGCCGGAAAGCCATTTTTCATCTTTACCCGTGGCGGCGAGGTTGTTTTTCTGCGCGCGTCCGTCCAGCACCAGCAATTGCGGCATACCTTCGTAATGGGTTTTTATTTCCAAATCCTCGGTTGATACGCCGCGCCGGCTGGAGCAGGGGAAGGCGCTCAGGCTGCCGTCGGCCTCCACAATCGCGGTGCCCACGCCCGATACGTCCAGTATGCCCGCCTCGCGCAGGCCTTCAAGCAGGTCGGACAGGCTGAAGCACAGCCGCGTCAGCTGTTGTTTGTCGATTATGCCGCGCGATACCACGACCGCGGGCTTGCCCGACACGATGGCGCGTATCCTGTCCGAGCGCATGCACAAAAGCGTCAATACGCTGTGTACGATAAACAGCGCGGCTACGGGCAGCACGCCGTGCATCAGCGGCGTGGATATATCCCCGATGGGCGTGCTCATAAGGTCGGCGATCATCAGCGCCATGGCAAATTCATAGGGCTGAAACTGGCCCAGCTGGTGCTTTCCCATGGCGCGCAGCGTCACGATGGTAAGCGAATAGAGCACAATGGCGCGTATAAAAATCGTAAGCATGGTTTTTTCCGCCTCCGCGACAGATTTTGCGAAACTAGGTTTCCCGCAACGCGCCGGCCTCATGCGCGCAAATTATGTTGTTCTTTGGACGATTTTTATAATTTTTTGTCAAAATGCTTGCATTTATCCGGAAAATAGGGCACACTAAACCATATACGGCGCGAGAGGTGCGCGCGCGTTGGCACGGCGTTTTTTCGCGGCCGGAAGGCCGGTTATCAGGCGCGATGCGCCGGCATATGCTGAATTGATGAAAAGGGGTGGACCTATGGCGATGTTTCAGGACTTTGGCAAGAAGTTTGCCGACGCCGCCAAGGCGGTCAGCAAACGCACGTCGGAGGCAACCGAACTCATGCGGCTCAACAGCCGTATTTCCGGCATTGAAGCGGATATGGAAAAACTGTACACCCAGATCGGCCGCGCCTATTACGCCATGCGCGGCGGCGAGGCGGAATCGGATACCACGGGCGTGCTGTGCGATATGGTGGATAGCTTAAAGGCCCAGGTCGCGTCGCTCAAGGCCGAATCAGACCGCCTGCGCAATGTAAACCGCTGCCCCGTCTGCGGGGCGGAGCAGGACGCCGAAGCCAGCTTCTGCTCTAACTGTGGAAATAAATTGCCCAAACTGGAGAAAAAACCGCCCGAGGAGGAACGCGCCCAGGCCGAACCCGAGCCGGAGGCGGGCGATCAGCCCGTTCAGGGCGGGCGCGAGGTGGAAATTACCTGGCCCGAGGCCCAAAACGATGGGAACGACCGCTTTGACGGCCAGGACGATAAGCCCCAACAGACCCAGGAAGACGGGCCGCGCCGCGACGAGGGCCTGTTTTAGGTGACGCCGCTGTGATGGTACATAATTGAATTGACGGGCTACGGAAAACGTGGCCCGTTTTGTATGCGTCAAATCTTTATTTTTAAAGACGCAATAAAGCAGGAGTTAGGTCTTAAGACATTCCCGATAAGCAAAAATAGCCCAACTATTCAAAGACGGCTTGTACTAAGGTATGGGGCAATAAACGCAACGATCGGCAAACCTTGATTAAACCGCGTACAACGATTTTTTTGAAGGCTTATTAGGCGGTTTCCAGCGATAAATTCAATTAAAAATAGGAAAAACTTTGCGCAACGCGGCCTCTATGGCCGTTTTTTTTGATGGGTGTAAGTATTGCCGTTTGATATTTTACAGGCGATACGTTATAATAATATTTACTATACGTA
Source organism: uncultured Eubacteriales bacterium (assembly GCA_963929805.1). Lineage (GTDB taxonomy): Bacteria > Bacillota > Clostridia > Christensenellales > Aristaeellaceae > CAWVLE01. Next base: position 4,297 of record CAWVLE010000269.1, read on the forward strand.
CCGGCACCAATTGCGCCGAAGCACGGTAACATGGTAAGGAGGCTGAGTATGATCTGGAATCCACAAATCGAGACGATGGGGCGCGAAGAAATCGAGGCAATTCAGCTAAAAAAGCTAAAGGCGATTGTAAAGCACGCCTACGACAACGTGCCCTTTTACCGCACGCGCATGGACGCGCGCGGCGTAAAGCCCGAGGATATACGCGCGCTCAAGGATATTGAGCTTTTGGATTTTACGGTTAAAACCGATCTGCGCGACAACTACCCTTACGGCCTGTTCGCCGTGCCCATGGAGGAAATTGTGCGCATACACGCCTCGTCCGGCACCACCGGGCGGCCCATCGTGGCCGGCTATACCCGGCGGGATATGGAATGCTGGGCCGAGTGCATCGCCCGCATCGCCACGGCCGCGGGCGTAACGCGCGCGGATATCGCGCAGGTGTCCTTTGGATACGGGCTGTTTACCGGCGCGTTTGGCCTGCACCAGGGCCTGGAGAAAATCGGCGCGGCGGTGGTGCCCATCTCCAGCGGCAACACCGAACGTCAGATTAACCTGATGCGCGATTTCGGCTCCACGGCGCTGATCGCCACGCCCTCCTACGCCATGTACATGGCCGAGGTGGCGGAGAAGATGGGCGCGATGGGCGAGATAAAGCTCAAATACGGCCTGTTTGGCGCGGAGGCGTCCACAGAGGAAATGCGCGCCGAGCTGGAGCGCCGCTGGGGCATAACCGCCACGGAGAACTACGGCCTGACCGAGGTTATGGGCCCGGGCGTGGCCGGCGAATGCCTGTGCAAAAAAGGCATGCATATAAACGAGGATTTCTTCCTGTGCGAAATTATCGATCCGGCCACCGGCAAGGCGCTGCCTCTGGGCGAACAGGGCGAAATGGTTATTACCACGTTGGATAAATACGCCATGCCCATGCTGCGCTACCGCACGCGCGATATCACCCGGCTGATCGCCGATAAGTGCGAGTGCGGCCGCACCTCGCTGCGCATGGAAAAGTGCAAGGGCCGCACCGACGACATGCTCATCATCCGGGGCGTAAACGTGTTCCCCTCCCAGATCGAATCGGTACTTTTGGGCGTGGAGGGCATCGGCCCGCACTACGAAATCCAGGTGTGGCGCGAAAACTATCTCGATAAAATCGAAGTGCGCGTGGAGTTGAGCGAAGATCACAACATCGACAACTTTATCGAGACCGAAAAGCTGCGTAAAAATATCAACGCGCGGCTGCGCACCGTGTGCCAGCTGGATATACCGGTTAAACTGGTTTCGCCCAATTCGCTTAAGCGGTTTGAGGGCAAGGCCCGCCGCGTAACCGACCTGCGCGACAAGTAAACAGCGGCGCAACCATTAAGAAGGGATTTGACGCACTTATGGAAAAAGCACTGATGCTTGGTAATGAAGCCATCGCGCGCGGCGCGTGGGAGGCGGGCGTTCGGGTGGTTTCCTCCTATCCGGGCACGCCCAGCACCGAAATCACCGAATGCGCCGCCCGCTACGGCGAGATATACACCGAATGGGCGGTCAACGAAAAAGTGGCGCTTGAGGTATGCGTGGGCGCGAGCATGGGCGGCGCGCGCGCCATGTGCTGTATGAAGCACGTGGGCCTGAACGTGGCGGCCGACCCGCTTTATACCGCCGCCTATACCGGCGTAAACGGCGCGCTGGTGGTCGTCGTGGCCGACGATCCGGGCATGCACTCTTCCCAAAACGAGCAGGACAGCCGCTTTCACGCGCGCGGCGCGCAGACGCCCATGCTGGAGCCCTCCGACAGCGCGGAGTGTCTGGCCTTTACCAAACAGGCCTTTGAACTGAGCGAAAAATTCGACACGCCGGTGCTTTTGCGCACCACCACGCGCATCGCGCACGCGCGTTCGCTTACGCCGCTGGGCGCGCGCGAGGAGATGCCGGCGCGCGCGTACGTAAAGGATCCTTCCAAATACGTCATGATGCCCGCCATGGCGCGCGGACGCCACGTGGCCGTGGAAAAGCGCATGAACGATCTGGCCGCGTACGCCGAAAATAGCCCGCTCAACCGCGTGGAAATGCGCGACCGCGCCATCGGCGTAATCACGTCGGGCATTTCCTATCAGTATGTGCGCGAGGCGCTTGGCGAGGCGAGCGTGCTCAAACTGGGTATGGTCAATCCGCTGCCCCGCAAGCTGATCGAGGAATTTGCGGCCCAGGTGGACAAACTGTACGTGGTGGAGGAACTGGAGCCCTATATCGAGCAGCAGGTGGCCTCCTGGGGCATCCGCGTGGAGGGCAAGAACCTGACCGGACGCCAGGGCGAAATTTCGGTCAACCGGCTGCGCGCGCTGTTCGGCCGTCCGCTGCCGCAAAGCGAAGCGGCGGGCGATATCCCCGCCAGGCCGCCGGTCATGTGCGCGGGCTGTCCGCACCGCGGCCCCTATTCGGTGCTCAGCCGGCTCAAAATGCACGTGTACGGCGACATCGGCTGCTATACGCTGGGCGCGCTGCCGCCGCTGAGCGCGCTGGACGCCTCGCTGTGCATGGGCGCTTCCATCGGCATGGCGCAGGGCATCGAGCGCGCGCGCGACGCGGAGTTTGCCAAAAAATCCGTGGCTGTGATCGGCGACAGCACCTTCCTGCACTCGGGCGTAACGTCGCTGATTAACGCGGTGTATAACCGCAGCCGCGCAACCGTGATGATATTGGACAACCGCATTACCGGCATGACCGGCCACCAGCCCAACCCCGCCACCGGCAAGGACATTCACGGGCAGGATACCTATCAGGTAAGCCTGGAAGCGCTGTGCGCCGCGTGCGGCGTAAAGCGCGTGCGCGTGGTGGACGCGTTTGATCTGGCCGCGCTGGAAAGCGCCATATTGGAAGAGACCGCCGCGGACGAAGTGTCGGTCATCATCGCGCGCCGCCCCTGCGCGCTGCTTGACAAAAAGCGCAAGGCGCAGCCCTACGAAATCGACGCGCTTAAATGCAAAAAGTGCCTCTCCTGCATGAAGCTGGGCTGCCCGGCCATCGAGCGGCACGAGACGGGCGTGGTAATCAACCCCAACCAGTGCGCGGGTTGCGGCATGTGTACGCAGGTGTGCAAATTTGGCGCGATTGTAAAGGCGGGTGAGCGCGGATGAAGGCGATGGATGTTGTAATTGTGGGCGTGGGCGGCCAGGGCACGCTGCTGGCCAGCCGCATATTGGGCGCGCTGGCGGACGAGCTGGGCGCGGACGTAAAGGTGAGCGAAGTACACGGCATGTCCCAGCGGGGCGGCAGCGTGAGTACCTACGTGCGGCTGGGCGATAACGTGGCCTCGCCCATGGTGGATATGGGTTCGGCCGATTATATACTGGCGTTTGAACAGCTGGAGGCGCTGCGCGCGCTGCCCTACCTTAAAAAGGGCGGCTCGATGATCGTCAATACCCAGAAGATATGGCCCATGCCGGTCATCACCGGCGCGGCGGCCTATCCCGGGGACGTAATCGAAAATCTGCGCGAAAAGTGCGATTTGACCTGCCTTGACGCGCTGAGCGTGGCCGTGGAATGCGGCGAGGCGCGCGCGGTCAACCTGGTGCTGCTGGGCGTAATGGCCAGCCGTATCGGGGGCGACAAGCAGGCCTGGATCCGGGCGGTAAAGGCCTGCGTGCCCGAGCGGCTGATTGAGGTAAACCTGAAGGCCTTTGAACGCGGCTATGCCATGGCTAAAAGCGATATTTGAACATAAAGGATGGTAACGCGCGCATGAAGCAGAATAATAAGACGATGAAGATATGGAACCCCGAGATGGAGTGCATGGACCGCGAACAGCGCCGCGAGCTGCAAAGCGAGCGCCTGCGCACGGTGGTAAAGCGCGTATACGACAACGTGCCCATGTACCGCGAACGCATGAAGCAAAAGGGCGTGGAGCCGGGCGATATCCGCACGGTGGACGATTTGAAATACCTGCCCTTTACCGATAAACCCGATCTGCGCGATCAGTTCCCCTACGGGCTGTTCGCCGCGCCGCTGCGCGACATCGTGCGCATTCAGGGCTCCTCGGGCACCACGGGCATGCCCATCGTGAGCGGATATACCAAGCGCGACGTGGATATCTGGACCGAAATGGCCGCGCGCGCGGTGACCGCGGCGGGCGGCGGACCGGACGATATCGTACAGGTTACCTACGGCTACGGCCTGTTTACCGGTGGGTTGGGCCTGCATCAGGGCGCGGGCGCGGTGGGCGCCATGGTTGTGCCCATGTCCAGCGGCAATACGGCCCGCCAGATTAACATGATGCGCGGGCTGGGCGCCACCATGCTGTGCTGCACGCCCTCCTACGCGCTGCACATCGGCGAAACCGTGCGCGAAATGGGCATCGATAAAAGCGAGCTCAAGCTCAAGGCCGGCTGCTTTGGCGCGGAGCCCTGGTCGGAAAACATCCGCCTGCGCATCGAGGAACTTTTGGGTATCGACGCGCTGGATATTTACGGGCTGACCGAAATCAGCGGCCCGGGCGTGTCGTTTGAGTGCCTGTACAAAAAGGGCATGCACGTAAACGAGGATCACGTCATCGCCGAAATCATCGACCCCGAGACGCTCGAACCCCTGCCCTACGGCGAAAAGGGCGAGCTGGTATTTTCCACCATTACCAAGGAAGGCATGCCCATGCTGCGCTACCGCACGCACGACCTGTGCCGGTTAAACGACGCGGTATGCGATTGCGGGCGCACCACGGTGCGCATGGAGCGCATTATGGGCCGCACCGACGATATGCTTATCATCCGCGGCGTGAACGTGTTCCCCAGCCAGGTGGAAACCGTGCTTACCAATATCCCTGGCCTGTCGCCGCACTTTATGATGGTGGTGGACCGCCAGGGCTCTACCGACTCGCTGGAAATCCAGGTAGAGGTCACCGAGCAGATGCTGGGCGACACCGTGGGCCAGATGCAGCTGCTGCAAAAGCAGATCGCCGAGCAGATCCGCTCCACGCTGGGCCTGTCGGCCTATATCAAGCTGGTTGAGCCTAAGACCATACCCCGCTTTGAGGGCAAGGCCCGCCGCGTTGTGGACAAGCGCAAACTGTAAGCGGAATGCGGTTTTAAAGGTTAAGAAAATGTGATATAATGAAAACAGAACGAAGACAGGAGGGGAACTTATGTACGTAAAACAGATTTCCGTATTCCTGGAAAACACCAAGGGCAGCCTGTCGGGATTGACCAAGTTGCTTGCCGAAAAGGGAATAGACCTGATCGCGCTGTCCATTGCCGATACTGAGCATTACGGCATACTGCGCTGCATCGTGGCCGATACCGACAAGGGCGTATCGGTGCTGCGCGAGGCGGGCTATACCGTGCGGCTGACCGACGTACTGGCCGTATGCGTGCCCGATAAGCCGGGCGGATTGGCCGAGGTGCTGGATATGCTGTGCCAGGCCGATATTTCGGTGGAATACGTGTACTCCTTTGTGCGTTCTACCGGAAGCTACGCGCTGGTCATTTTCCACCTGAGCGATTTGCAAAAGGCGGAGGAACTGCTCACGGGCAAGGGCGTGAAGCTGCTGGGCCTTGAGCAGATTCGCCAGCTGTGAGCGCGCAATACCGCCCCACCCGCATGGAGGTTTCGGGCCGGACGCTGGGCGAAAACGTGGCCCTGATCCGGCGCACGCTGCGCGGGCGGGCGCGGCTTATGGCGGTGGTCAAGGCCGACGCCTACGGGCACGGCGCGGTGGACACCGCGCGCGTGGCGCTAAATAACGGGGCGGATTTTCTGGCCGTGGCCATTGTGGAGGAGGGCGTGCGCCTGCGCGAAGCGGGCATACGCGCGCCCATATTGGTGTTGGGCGGCGCAACGGGCGCGGCGGCGCGCGAGGCCGTGCGCCAAAACCTGGCGCTGGCGCTTTACGATATGGGCGTGCTGGAAGTGATGCAGCGCGAGGCGGCGCGCCTGGACGGCGTGGCGCACGCCCATATAAAGATCGATACCGGCATGTCGCGCGTGGGCCTTACCGGCCCCGCGCAGCTGGAGCGCATGCTGGAGGGCTTAAAGCGCTGCCGCAACGTGAAGGCAGAGGGCGTGTTTACCCATTTTGCCGCCGCGGACGAGGATCGGGAATTTACCATGGAACAGAACGCGCGCTTTTTGCGCGCGGTAAAGCGCGTGCGCGCGGCCGGCTTTAAGCCCATCGCCCACGCCGGCGCCAGCGCGGCGATGCTTATGGACCCGGCGCTGTGGCACGACATGGTGCGGCCGGGCATCGCCATTTACGGCGCGGCGGTGCGCGAAAAGCTGCCCGGGCTCGCGCCCGCGCAGCGGCTGGCAACCCGCCCCGTGCGCGTTGAGACCATACGGCCGGGCGACACGGTAAGCTATGGCCGGACGTTTGAGGCCAAACGCCCCACGCGCATAATGACGCTGCCCATTGGATACGGCGACGGCTATCCGCGCATACTGGGAGGGAAGGCGAGCGTGCTGGTAAAGGGCCGGCGCGCGCCGGTCGTTGGCCGCGTATGCATGGATATGCTGATGGCCGACGTAACCGATATCGAAGGCGTTGGATTGGACGACGAAGTGGTTCTTATGGGCGAGCAGGGCGAACAAAGCGTTACCGCCGACGAACTTGCGCGTCTGGCTATGACTATTCCCTACGAAATCATGCTGGGTTTTCACGAGCGCAGACCCAGGAGGTTTGTCCAATGAACGCAAAACAGGCCCTGCGGGAACAGATGCGGTCCTGCCGTAAAGGCATATCCATCATCGAAATGAGCGAACTGTCGGCCCGCGTGTGCATGCGCATACTGGAAATGGACAAGTATCGCGCGGCAAAGCGGGTGCTGGCATACGCTTCGGTAAACAACGAAGTCAGCCTGCGCGGCCTGATCCGTCAGATGCTTGACGAGGGAAAGGAAGTATATCTGCCCGTGGTGCGCGACAGGCTGCGCATGGACGCGGTGCGCGTATACGCGCTGGACGATTTGAAAAAGGGCGCGTTTAACGTGCTCGAGCCCACGGGCGACGAGGTGATCGCGCCCCAGGAACTGGACCTTGCGCTGGTGCCTGGCATGGCCTTTGACCGGTCCGGCTACCGGCTGGGTTACGGTTCGGGTTATTACGACCGGTTTTTGAGCGGATGCGGCGCGTTTTTTGTGGGCGTGGCCTATGAAAAGCAGATCGTCGACCAGGTGCCCTATAGCCCGCACGACCGGAAAATGCACGCGGTGGTAACGGAGCGGGCGTGCTATGACTGTTTGAGAGGATATTGATACGATGAAGTACGCATTGGGTATGGCCGGGCGCATGCTTTCCTATCATCTAATCGCGATGATTCTGGGCATGCTGTTCCTGGCCGGATTGGGCGAAAACCTGTACTGGCTTCAGGCGATTATTAATGTGCTGCTGTTGGTCGGGTACGGCTTTTTGCTTTATTCGGACGGCGGCTATCGCGGCGAAAAAGCGGCCACGATGACCGCCACGGTGGCAAAGCGCCGCGAAGGCGGGCAGAATGTGGACCCCGATATGATCGCGCAGTGCTTTAATAAGGCGACCGCCATAAAGGGCTATGTGCTGGGCATCGCGCTCCCGCTGATTTTGGCCGTGGTCAACCTGGCGGTTGCGCCCATGTATCCGACGGCTTCGGTCAGCCCGGAGCAAAGCCAGCGAATAGAGCAGCTGGGCGAGATCATCGCTCAGTCGCAGGCCGACCCGGAAGAGGCCGAGCGATTGTGCGGCGAATTGGGCGTCACGGTCGAAGAGGCGCAAGAAGAATACGAAGCCTTTGCCGAGGAAATGTCCAAATACCCGATTAACTGGGTAAACATCGTAACGCGCGTGGCGTTTATGCCCTACGTGGCCGTGTATACGCCGCTGGCTGGCCGGCCGGATGTGCTAAACGCGCTGTTTGTGCTGTTTTCCGTGCTGGCGCCGCTGGCCGAACCGATCGGGTATCTTAACGGGCCCCGGCTGCGCAAAAAGAAGTTGGAAGCCATTCAAAAGGGCAAGCGCCGCAAGATGCGCAACCTGCGCGTGAACAAAAAACCGCGCCCCCCAAAAAAGCCTAAAATGGAAGTATGACGCCGCCGTCCATCCACGCCCCGCGCGCGGATGGACGGTATGTCTATAACCCGGCTTGCCGCGCTGCCGCGCTTATGCTATAATTTAGTGGGATGGTGATAAAATGCGCATCATCGGCGGCTCGGCGCGCGGGCGCAGGCTGTTTGCGCCGGAAGGCAACGACACGCGGCCCACGGCCGACCGCGTTCGCGAATCGGTGTTTAATATCCTCGGCGCGCGGGTGTGCGGCGCGCGCGTGCTGGATCTGTTCGCGGGCTCGGGCGCGCTGGCGTTGGAGGCCGTAAGCCGCGGCGCGCACAGCGCGGTGCTGGTGGACAGCGGCCGCGCGGCCTGCGCGGTCATTGAGCGCAACGTGGCGCTTATGCGCGCGCAGGATAAGGCCCGCCTGCTGCGCATGGATTATCGCGCGGCGCTGGAACGGCTGGGCGGCGATCCGTTTTCGCTGGTGTTTCTGGACCCGCCTTACCGCATGGAAGAGGCCTACGCCCAGGCGGCGCGGCTGCTGCACGCGCGCGGCCTGCTGGCCGAAGGGGCCGTGCTGGTGATGGAACACGACGCGCGCCGCCCGCTCAGGCTGGACGGCGCATTTGAAATTATCGACGAGCGGCGCTACGGGGCGGCGCAGGTCGCCTTTGTGCGCGCGGCGCCTGGGGCGAAAGAGGGGGAGGAAGAGGGATGATCGTGCTCTATCCCGGATGTTTCGATCCGATGACGCGGGGCCATCTGGATATTGTCGGCCGCGCCTCCCGTCTGTTTGACCAGGTGGTGGTGCTGGTAATGTCCAACCCGCGCAAACGGCCCATGATTAGCGCCGGGGAGCGCTGCCGCATGGTCGCGCGCCTGACGCGGGGCATGGAAAATGTGCGCGTGGAGGCCGACGGGGGCGCGCTGATCGACGCGGTCAGGCGGCTGGGCGCGCACGCGATTTTGCGCGGACTGCGCGATAACTCCGATTACGCCGAACAAAGGGCGGTGGCCGACGCTTTTTACCGGGTGTGCGGCGTGGAAACGCTGTTTATTCAAAGCGACCCCGCGCTTGGCTATATAAGTTCCTCGCTCGCGCGCGAGATTATCAACCTGGGCGTACCGGCCGGACAGCTGGTGCCGGAAGAGATTCTGCCCGACGTGCTCGCCGCCGCGCGGCGGCCTGATAAAGTTTAAGCCTGAAAGGAGAATGGATCATGGATCGCGACCAGGATATGTTTATGGAGGCGGAGCGCAAGACGCCCGAAAATGAGCCGGTGGATACCGGGCGCGAGGAAAAAGCGCCCTATCAGGAAACCGACGACGACCATACCTATCTTATGAAGCTTTTGGATTATCTCCAGGACGCCATGGAATTGGGCAGCGCGGTGCCGCTGACCGGAAAGCGGCTGGTGGATACCGCCATGTGCCTGGACATCATCAAGGATATCCGGGGCAACCTGCCCCTGGCCATCCAGTACGCCGAACAGGTCATGCGCGACCGCGAACGCATTTTGACCAACGCCGAGCGCGCGGCCAACAACAAGCTGTCCAGCGCCGACGTGCGGGCCAACGCCGCCATCGACGACGCGCAAAACCGCTCCAATCAGATTATCGAAGAGGCCGAAATGCGCGCAGACAAGATTATCAAGGACGCCGAAATCCGCGCCCGCGCCATGATCGACCAGAACCAGATCAAAATCGCCGCCCAGAACGAGGGCCGCGAGATTGTAAACGAGGCGCGCGCCGAGGCGAACGAGCGCAAATTGGAGGCCGGCGCATACGCCGAGAACCTGCTCATTAACGTGGAAAAGGAATTGCAGCGCGCGGCCGAAATGGTGCGCAATAAGCGCCAGGCCATGAGCGAGAACAATTAGCCCGCCCATCGGCCGCGTTTCGCGCGCGGGAGGGACGCGATATGTTCGTCAGCATAAATACGGTGTGCCTGTTTAAGGACAAGCCGCTAAACTACGCGCTCGAGCGGATCAGCCAGGCGGGATACGACACGTTTGAACTGTGGCGGCTGGGCGAGGGCCAGGCGCGCCTGATCGATCAGGCGCGGCGGCGGTTTGGCATGCGCGTTTCGGGCTTCTGCCCGGACGAGTTTACGCTTAACGACGGCGCGCTTCACGCTCAATACGAGCGCGCGCTGAAAAAGGCGCTTAGCGACGCCCAAACGCTGGATTGCCCCGCGCTGATTACGCAGGTGGGCCAGGACACCGGCGCGCCCCGGGCGGCGCAGCACGAGGCCATCGTGCGCGGGCTTAAGCGCGTGGCGCCCTATCTGGAAAAGGCCGGATGCACGCTGCTGGTGGAGCCGCTCAACGACGTCAGGGATCACCCGGGCTATTACCTGACCAGTTCGCAGGAGGGCTTTGACATCGTGCGCGAGGTGGCCTCGCCCCGCGTAAAGCTGTTGTTTGACGTGTATCATCAGGTGCATATGGGCGAGGATGTCTTACGCCAGATCGAGAAAAACGCGCCCCTGATCGGCCATTTCCACGTGGCCGGGCATCCCAACCGCGACGCGCGTATTTTTGAAAATTTTGATTACCGGCCGTTTTTCGAGCTGGTCAACGCGCTGGGCCTGAGCGCGCCGGTGGGGCTGGAGCTGTTCCCGTCGGACGAGGCGGACGCGCTTGCGCTTTTGCGCGCGTTGGAAAAATACCGTTAAACGCGCCCGCGCGCCCATGCGGGGCGGGCGTTACAGGGGGGGAAAAGGTTGTGAAAATCGGGCTGAGCACCTATTCGCTCAATCAGTCGCTTAGCAAAGGCCAGATGACTTTGTTCGAGGCGATCGACTGGATTGCCGCGCACGGCGGCGACAGCGTGGAATTTGTCCCCTTTGCCTACAGCTTTGAGGACGGGCGCGGCGGGATAGACCGCGCGCTGACCGGCCAGGTAAAAAAGCGCTGCGCCGACGCGGGCCTGGAAATGGCCAATTATTCCGTACTGGCCGACCTGTGCCGCGAAGACAACGCCGAATTTGAGGCCGAGGTAGCGCGCGTGTGCCGCCAGGTGGATATCGCCGCCGAGCTGGGCGTGCCGCGCATGCGCCACGACGTGGCCGCCTACCGGCGCGAGCTGGGCAGAAACGGCATCGCCGAGTTTGACCGCTTGCTGCCGCGCATGGTCGAGGGCGCCCGCCGCATTACCGATTACGCCAAAGGGCTGGGCGTAATTACCATGATTGAAAACCACGGCTTTTTTGCCAACGGCTGCGACCGGGTAGAGCGCGTATTAAACGGCGTGGCGCGCGATAATTACCGGCTGCTGCTGGATACCGGCAACATCGTGTGCGTGGACGAGGATCCCTCGGCCGCCGCCGCGCGCCTGGCCGGCCGGGCGGAAATCGTTCATTTAAAGGATTTTTATATCCGCCGCCGCGATCCGGGCGATTCCACTCAGTTTGATTGCGAGGGCCATTGGTTCCGCTCGTTGGCCGGGCGCTATCTGCGCGGGGCCATATTGGGCCAGGGTGATTTGGATATATACGAAATACTGGGCGCGCTTGGGCGCGCCGGGTTCGCGGGCCATCTGATGATCGAGTTTGAAGGGCTGGAGGATCCGGCCTACGCCAGCGCGGTATCGCTTGGCAACGCGCGCCGCATATTGGGCGAGGTATAGCGCGCGTAAACAACAGCATAACAACCGGCGCCGGTTCGGGGTGGATTCCCTCCGGCGCCGCCTTTTTCCATCGCGCGGCATTGTCACAAATTTTTGCTTAAAACGCGCTTTTACGCGCCGCGCGCGGCATGCTATACTGGGGATAGACTTTTTAAAGGAGATCAATTATGAAGGGAAAAATCGGGCGCGTAATCGCGCTGTTAACGGCGGTCGCGCTCACGCTTTGCGGCTGCCATAGCCTGGTGGAGGATGATTCGGTTCAAAAAACCATATACGCCTCGTTTTTTCCCATCTATCTGCTCGCGCGCGAAGTGATTTCAGACGTGCCCGGCATGACGCTTAAGTGCCTGGTGCAGCCTCAGGACGGTTGCCTGCGCAGCTATCAGCTCTCGGATTGGGACAGCGCCGTTATCATGAGCGCCGACGCGCTGATCATCGGCGGGCGCGGGTTGGAAAGCTTTGAAAGCACGGTCACTTCGCTGGGCGCCCAGGGGCCCTCGGTGGTGGTGGCCATGGACGCGCTGGAACTGACCGGACAGGATACGGCGGCCACGCGCGGCGACGAACTGGAAAGCCATCTGGACGGCGCCAACCCCTGGCTGTTTCTCTCGCCCGAGGGCGCCAGCCAGATCATGGAGTCTATCGCCGCGAACATGATCTATCTGGACCCGGCCTACGAGGGGATGTACGCAGAAAACCTCATCAACGCCCAGCAGCGCATGGACGAACTGCTTATAAATATGACCGGGGAGATTTCCGGCGTACAGGTCGAACCCGTGGGCCTGATGCACGAAGGGCTGAGCTATTTTGCCGATTGCCTGGGGCTGTACGTGGGCGCGGTGGTCGACAGGGAACCGGGCGTCGAGCTGATCGAAAGCGAACTGGACAGCGCAATCGAATCGCTTGAGGCGGGCGGCGTGCGCGTGGTGCTTCTGGAAAAACAGGCGCCCAGCGCCATGGTAGACGCGCTTACCCAGGCCGGATTTTCCGTGGCGCGTATCGATACGTTCAGCACCTATCCAACCGGCAGCATCGACGATGGTTACTATTACGACGCCATGCTCGAAAACGCCCTCGCGGTTAAAAACGCGTTTGAACAGGCCGCGCGCTAGGCCATCCGCTTTCTTTCCTGTCTTTTTCTTTTTCCCCTTGCAATCTGCCGGGCGAAGCGTTTTTTCTCTCTTTGCTCCCCCTTTTCCCTTAGGCGCTGTCGAGCGCCGCACCCGTATCCCCCTTGGCTCCCCCTTTTTCCCTTCGGGAGCTGTCGAGTGGAGCATTCATCCCCCTTGGCTCCCCCTTT
>CAWVLE010000270.1:0-7937 GCA_963929805.1 uncultured Eubacteriales bacterium
ACAAGCGGTTTTTGTAAAAATTCTATCTTGACAGATGGCTACCCTCACTGTAAAATATCATTAATATGCGAAATGTCAAAGAAAGGAGTGCCGCGCCGCATGGACGATTCTGACGGTCTGGTAGGCAGTAAACGCACGGACCCCTTAAGAATATAAAAAGCATGGTCTACGCTTAAAAGGCGTAAGGTCATGCTTTTTGTGCTTTCATGGATCCGGCATTGCCAGTCGTTCCGGCCGGTGCAGCGCGCGGCGTTTCCTTAAATCGGGCCATGGCCCGCGAGAATTTGGGAGGGATTTTCTTGGACTCGGTTGTGCCACAACTATTGTTGCAAGTTGTACTTATCGCAATTAACGCCTTTTTTGCCGCAACGGAAATCGCGCTTATTTCGCTTAACTCAGGCAAGCTGCACAAACTGGCTGATGAGGACAACAAAACGGCGATTAAGCTGTTGCACATGGTCGAGGAGCCGTCCGGCTTTTTGTCCACGATTCAAATTGGCATAACGCTGGCGGGCTTTCTGGCCAGCGCGTTCGCCGCGGATGGATTTTCCGATCCTCTGGTCGATTGGTTGATTAACGACGTCGGCTTTACGATGTTGCCCGTTTCCACATTAAACGCGATCATCGTTATTCTCATCACCATTGTGCTTTCGTATTTCATGCTGATCCTGGGCGAACTGGTGCCCAAACGCGTCGCCATGCAAAAGCCCTTTGAGGTTGCGCGGCTGGCCTGCGGGGTATTAAGCACGATAGCGCTGGTCATGAAGCCGGTCATATGGTTTTTGTCGGTATCCACCAACGCCGTGCTGCGCCTGTTCCGCTTAAAGACCAGCGCGGAGGAGGAATCGGTTACCAAGGAAGAAATCCGCATGATGGTGGATATCGGCGAGGAGAAGGGGACGATCGACCCCGAAGAGCGGGAATTGATCGACAACATATTCGATTTTGACACTACGACAGTCGGCGACGTAATGACCCACGCGGTGGACGTGGAAGGCATACACGCCGACGCTACGGAGGAAGAGGTAATCGCCCGAATCAAGGAAACCGGGCTTTCGCGCTTTCCCGTATATGAAGAAGACATTAACGATATCCTGGGCATTCTCAACACCCGCGATTATCTGCTGAATTTGCAATCCGGCTCTCCGCAAACGGTCAGGCAACTGCTGCGCGCAGCCTATTTTGTGCCCGAATCCATCCATATCGACGAGCTGCTGCGCGATATGCAGCTGAAAAAGCTGCATTTTGCGGTGGTGGTGGGCGAATATGGCGAAACATGCGGTATCGTCACGATGGAAGACCTACTCGAGGAGATCGTGGGCAACATTTACGACGAATTTGACCCTCAGGAAGAAATCGAGCTGGAGCGTCAGGGCGAAAACCTGTGGCACGTATCGGGCAGCATCAGCCTGGACAAACTGGGCGAAGAGCTGGATGTGGAATTTCCTACCTCGCTTGAGGTGGACACGCTGGGCGGGCTGATCATCAATAAGCTTAGGACCATCCCCAAGGACGGCAGCACATTCGACGTGGAAGTTTGCGGGCTGTCCATACATGTATCCAAGGTAGAAGACCGGCGCATTGAGGAGGCTTACATCAAAAAACTGGAAACGCCCAAGCCCGCTTCAGAGGAAGAAGAGGAGAAATAACCCGCTTGTGCCGGGGAAATTGGGCGCTATGTAAAACGGGCCGCCGCACGCGAATGTGGCGGCCCGAAAATTTAAACGCTTTACGGCATGCCGCCGGGGTGAGCGGCACTGGACAAAACGTCCGCTTTTTGTTATTATTTATCTTGCCGGATGTTTTTGCGGGGAGATGAGCTTAATGCAGTTGCGCAGGGTAGAGGTGGAGCGCGAAGTTCAGCGTGGCCATGGCGCGGAAGGGGCTTTTTACCTGGGCGACGCACGCAAACGGATGGCGGAAATTCTGGGAAAATACAAAGGCCAGGTTCAGTTGATCTATATGGATCCGCCCTTTGCCACGGGCGGCCAGTTTTCCATGCGCATGCGCGTGGGGGAACGCGAGTGGAAAAGCGGGAACGGTTCTTTGGTATTGCCCGCCTATAGCGACGAAACATCCGCCGGCGAATACATGGCCCTGATGCGCGAGGTGCTTGCCGCCGCGCGCGAGCTGCTGTCGGAAAGCGGCGTTATTTTTCTGCACATTGATTTTCGAATGCACGCACAGTTGCGCCTGCTGATGGACGAACTGTTTGGCGAAAAGAATTTTTTAAACGAAATCATATGGGCCTACCAGACCGGCGGCCGTGCGCGGCGTTATTTCAGCCGTAAGCACGACATAATTTTGTTTTACCGCAAAGGGCATCGCTATTATTTTAATATCAACGCCATACCGGTTGCGCGGCAGGGAAACCGGCGCAACCACATGAAGCGCCATATAGATACCGACGGGCGGGTATACCGTTCCATCCGCTCGGGCGGAAAGATATACACTTATTACGACGACGAGCCCGCCTATCCGGGCGACGTGTGGGACGACGTCAGCCACATGCAGCAAAAGGATCCGCAGCGCACCGGGTACGATACGCAAAAACCGCTTTCCCTGTTGGAGCGCATTGTGCTGTGCGCCACACGTCCCGGGGATATCGTGCTGGACCCGTTTGCCGGTTCCGGCACCACGCTGGAGGCCGCGCAAATGCACGGGCGGCGCTTTGTCGGCATCGATCAAAGCCAGCTTTCCCTAAACGTGGTCAGGCGCAGGCTTCAAAACGCCAACGTGCTATACGACGCGCCGGCCTGCGCCGGCGAGCCGTGCGTGAGGGTAAGCATGCTAAGCGGGATCGCCTTTTACGATGTGGAAATAACCGCTTATGAATTGGAGCCCGGGCTTACCGCGCGCCCCATCACGGGCATGGACGCGCTGGATAACTGGGCGGTGGGCTATATTCGCGACGGCGCGTTTACCCTCATGGCGCATGAATACCGTTCGCGGCAGACCCCGGCGTTAAGCGGGCGCCTGCAACTGCCCGTGCTTTCCGGCACGCCGGCGGTGCGGGTGGGCGACGTGATGGGCAGATATTTTTATTATATTTTGGACAATGGCTCGGAGGCATAGAGGCATAAATGAAAAAAACCGGTTTTATCGGCTATCAGCTAAGGGAATTGATGAAGAGCGGCGACATCGCCTCTGTGTTTACCGATCCGGAGAATCCCGACGATTTTATCGCGGGCTATGTGCGGGCCATATCGGCGCGCAGCGCCCTGATTGAGTCCATCGGGCCGTTTGGCTATTTTGACGGTTGGTTTGCGCTTAAGCTGGGTTGCGTGCTGGATGTGCAATTTGACGCCGCCTATGCCGAGCGGCTGGACCGGCTGCTGAAGATCAACGCCCAGCAGCCTCAATCCCTGGACATGCCGGACGAAGCGCATCAGGCAGATTGCGATTACATAGCGCTTTTGATGCGTTGTGCGATGGCGCAGCGGCGCGCCGTTACGGTGTGGACCGCTTCGGACGCCTACACCGGGTTTGTCAGCGATGTAAACGATCTGCACATGTCGCTTATCCCGCTGGGCTTTCTGGGCGAAAGGTTTGACGCCATGCCGCTACGCCTTACCGACGTAGAGCTAAGTTCCATGGGTTCGGAAGAGGAGCGAATGTACGAAAAACTGAGCGCTTCCATCACGCCCTGGAACTTATAACTTATGTCAGGAATGCATAATAATCATGTGTATAATTGCAAGCTGAGGAAATATTTTTTTCGAGATAACAAAAATTTGCAGGGCGGGTGCTTGCGCTCCGCCTTTTATTTATAGTATAATGCTACACAATTAGCATAATGGGAGGCAGCGCTATGAATAGAGTTTACAACTTCGCTCCGGGCCCGGCTACGATGCCGGTTGAAGTGCTCGAAACCGCCGCACGGGAAATGACCTGCTACGGCGATACGGGTATGTCCGTAATGGAGATGAGCCACCGGTCGAAGATGTATCTGGAAATTTTTGACCAGGCCGTATCGGATTTGCGCGAGTTAATGGCCATTCCGGAAAATTACGAGGTGCTCATGTTGCAGGGCGGCGCCACCGGGCAGTTTTCCGCGGTGCCCATGAACCTGATGACAAAGAGCGGCCGCGCCGACTATGTGGACAGCGGCAACTTTGCCCACGGCGCCATGGTAGAGGCTTCCAAATACGGTACGGTAAATTGCGTCGCCTCCAGCCGGGACGGCGGATACCGCGCGATTCCCGAATTGGATAGCGCCCGTTTTGACCCGCAGGCGGATTATTTCTATATCTGCACCAACAACACCATTTACGGTACGCGCTATACCTCGATTCCGGACACGGGCGATGTGCCGCTGGTGGCGGATATGTCTTCGAACATCCTCTCCGAGGTATACGACGTCAACCGGTTTGGCGTGATATTCGCGGGCGCGCAGAAAAACATCGGCCCGGCCGGACTTACGGTGGTCATTGTGCGCAAGGATTTGATCGGGCGTCAGATGGATCAGACCCCCAAGATTATGAATTGGAAATTGATGGCGGATAACGCATCCATGTTAAATACGCCGTCTACGTATCCCATTTACATGGCGGGTCTGTGCCTTAAATGGTTAAAGCGCCAGGGCGGCGTCGCGGCGATGGAAAAGATGAATATTGAAAAGGCCCGGCTGCTTTATGATTTCCTGGACGACAGCAAGCTGTTTAAGGGAGTAGCTGAAGCGCCGTTCCGTTCGCGCATGAACGTTACCTTCAGAACCGACAGCGCGGATATGGACGCCGAATTCGTAAAATTCGCTTCCAGCCGCGGCCTGGCCAATCTGAAAGGCCACCGCTCCGTGGGCGGGATGCGCGCCAGCATTTATAACGCCATGCCAATTGAGGGCGTACGCGCGCTGGTGGACGCGCTTAAGGCGTTTGAAGCTTCTAAATGACAAATTGACAGGGGAGAATAGCAGGGGGAGCGGCAAGACTATGTTTAAAGTAAAAACGATTAACGCCATTTCACCGGTTTATCGCGACTACCTTTCAGAAAAGGACTATTGCGTAGCGGCGGACGTGGATTCGCCCGACGCGATTATCGTGCGCAGCGCCGATTTGCACAACATGGAAATGCCTTCTTCGCTTAAAGCAATCGCGCGCGCGGGCGCGGGCTATAACAATATCCCGGTAGAGGAATGCGCAAAGCAGGGCATTGTAGTGTTTAATACGCCCGGCGCGAATGCCAACGCGGTCAAAGAACTGGCGATCGCCGCGCTGCTGCTGTCCTCGCGCGATATCGCCGGCGGCATTGAGTGGTGCAAGTCGCTCAGCGGCAAGGGCGCCGAGGTGTCCAAGCTGGTGGAAAGCGGGAAAAAACAATTTGTAGGCCCCGAAATCGCGGGCAAGGTACTGGGCGTAATCGGCCTGGGCGAAATCGGCGCGCTGGTTGCCAACGCGGGCAAGGGCATGGATATGACGGTCGTCGGATACGACCCGTATATCTCGGTGGAACACGCCTGGAAATTGTCCCGTTCGATTGGCCGCTTGAAGAGCCAGGACGAACTGCTGGCCGAATCCGACTATGTTTCTGTGCATATTCCGCTTATGGAGCAGACGCGCGGCATGTTTAACCAGGCGACCATCGCCAAAATGAAGCGCGGCGCTACGCTGATTAACCTGTCGCGCGGCGAACTGGTTGTCGCCAAAGACGTGCTCGCCGCCCTGGAGAGCGGGCAGCTGCGCGCTTATGTCACTGATTTCCCGTCCGATGAAATCATTGGCCACAAGGGCGTTGTCGCGATACCGCATTTGGGCGCTTCTACCCCGGAAAGCGAAGACAACTGCGTGATAATGGCCAGCCGCCAGATAGACGCGTATCTGCGCAACGGCTCCATCAAAAACTCGGTCAACTATCCCGACTGTGAGCTGAGCGAGGTATCGCGTCACCGCATCGCTGTAATGCATGCCAACGTGCCCAACATGGTCGGCCAGATCACCTCCAGCGTCGCTAGCCAGGGCATCAATATCGACAGCATGGTAAACAAATCCAGGGGGCAATTTGCTTACACGGTGCTGGACCTGGACGCAAACTATGACGAAAACCTTACCGAACGCGTACGCGCGCTGGAAGGCGTATACGGCGTGCGCTGCTTTTAAGTAGTCAAGCGAGTGGGTTGCTTTTGCGGCGGAGCGGGCCGGGAGGGAGGTTTGAGTTATGCGTGTAAAATCTACCCCGCATGCGCACACCACATTTGTGGACGGCCGCTCCACCGTAGAGGAAATGGCGGCGGAGGCTTTTCGGCGCGGTTTTATATCGCTTGGTTTTTCCGAGCACGCCTCGCAGCCGTTTGACAAAAATTACTGTCTGGATGCCCGGTCTGAAAAAGATTATCAGGCGTCTGTACGCAACGCGCAATCGGCATACGCGGGCCGTATGCCGGTTGCGCTTGGCATTGAGCGCGACCTTTTTTCCACGGCTGAGCGCGCGCAATATCAATACGTAATCGGCTCGGTACACTACCTGCCGCTGAGCGGGGAATATATTGCCGTTGACGGCGATTTGACGGGCGTTGTTCGATTGTGGCGCGAAGGCTTTTTGCAGGACGGGCTAAAAATGGCGCGGGCCTACTATGAAAGATTGGCCGAATACGTAAAAAGCTACCGCCCCGACATCATTGGACATGCGGACCTGATTACAAAACATAACCAGGGCAACCGCTTTTTTGACGAAGGAGATGGGCGTTATTTAAACATCGCGCGCGAGGCGTTGGAATGCATGGCCGAATCGGGCGCTATGCTCGAGGTAAACACCGGCGCCATGGCGCGCGGCAGTATGAGCCGGCCTTATCCTCAAATAGAACTGCTACGCTTTTGGAGAGAAAAAAAGGGCCGAGTTATCCTAAGCAGCGATTGTCACGACGCTGCGAAAATCGACTTCGGTTACGATATGGCTTATAAGTGCGTCGAAGCGGCCGGATTTCAAAGCGTATGGGCGCTTTCTGCCAAAGAAGGCGGGCCTTTGTTCGAGGAATTTGCCTTGCTGGAATAGGCAGGAAATATCCAGTAAAAAAATGGGAAAGAAGCGATTTTTTCATTCCCATTTATCAGAATTTTCCTGTAAGATTTTGTTGATCTCCCGCAGGACCTGTACGCGCTTAATGGATTCGGCTTCCTCGCGCAACATGGAATAGCTTAGCGACTCCTGCAATAGCATGTCCGTAGAAACCATTAACGCGTTTGCTATGTTTACCAGCGTATCCAGGCTGGCTTTTCGAGTACCTCTCTCGATGTGCCCAAGAAAGGAAAGCGATATCCCTGCACGGCTTGCCAGATCTTCTTGCGTCATTTTTTGCGCTTTGCGTTCCTTTTTGATGCGTTTGCCGAGAGCGATATAATCCAACATAAAACATCCTTCCAAATCACTTTTCCACTACAAGTATGCCCAATATTGACAGTGTAAAAGCAATTTATCGGATTGTAATTGACTATAAGAAGTATTTTTCTTGTGCTTTCCTTCCGTTAGCAGGTTAAATTAATGACGCTTTAGGTGTTTAATAAGTATTTTTATACAAACAATATGAATAGTATTATGAATAATGGAATATTTTTTTTGATAAAAAAGATAAATTAGTAAAGCAGCCGCGGTTTTGCGTATAATACCACGGCTGCATGCGTGCTTACTGTTAAAATATCCGGTTATAAAATTATCATACCTGGGAACGATATCATTTCTTAAAAGCGCCCTCAAACAACCCGGAAAAATCCAGCGTGCTGAAATAGTCCGCAGGCGTCTGCGCGCGCCGTATCATTTTGAAAGAACCGTCTTCGCACAGCAACACTTCGGCTGAGCGCAGCTTGCCATTGTAATTGTAGCCCATGGAATGGCCGTGCGCGCCCGTATCGTGTATTACAACCAAATCACCCATATCTACGCGGGGCAACATGCGGTCCACGGCGAATTTGTCGTTATTTTCACATAGCGAACCCACGACGTCATAT
>CAWVLE010000271.1:0-9446 GCA_963929805.1 uncultured Eubacteriales bacterium
GTTGAAAGCGCAAGCAGCACCGCGCCGCGGCGCAATTTGCCGCCCCGCGCGCGCAGCTTTTTTTCCAGACGGACAATATAGCGGCCCATCCATATTACCGGGTGCGGCCAGTTTTCCGGGTCGCCCAGCGCAAAATCCAGCGCAAGCCCGGCCAGCGCCGAGAAAATGTTCCATTTAAACCAGTCAAGCCAGTCCATTTTCCACGCCCCTTTTCAGCTTGCCCAGTCCATCCGCGGCGCACAGCAGTTGGCGCATGCGCTGGTTGCACACGCCGATTGTTACGCCCGCGTCCACCACATACCGGCTGTCTCGTATCAATTCCATCGCCCGGTCAAAGGCGCGCTGCCCGATTTCGCAAAAGGGCTTTTCCTCCACGACCTCCACGGCCAGCATGCGCGCCAGGTGGCAATCCACATCGTTTTTGTAGAGCACGCCCGCGCTGAAGGGCGTATTTTCCTTTTGCAGCGCGCGGTACACCGGGATACCCGTGCCGCACGCGGACAGCACGAATACCTCGCCGCGTCCTTCGGGACGCGCAAGTTCCACGCCGCCAAAGAGCGGGTCGTAAAAGCCCTGGTCAATATCGAACAGATCGCGTATGCCCCGGCTGCTGAAAATTTCTCCGGGCGGGCCGTATCCGCAAATGGCGTCGCCCTTTACGCACAGTATCCGGTCCGATATTTTCTGCGCGAGGTCGATTTCGTGCAGCGACATGACCACCGTTATCCCCTTCTCGCGCGCCATATCCCGCAAAATGCCAAGCAGGCCCAGTTTATGGCGGATATCCAGGTAGGAGGTAGGTTCGTCCAGCACGATAATTTCCGGCTCCTGGCAAATGGCGCGGGCCAGCAGCACGCGTTGGCGCTGGCCGTCGCTTATGCGGCTGAAGCTGCGCTCGGACAGATCCAGTACGCGCACAATGCGCATGGCCTCGCTTACCTTTTCTTCATCCCGCCGGGACAAAAGGCCCAGCCGCCCGGTATAGGGATAGCGCCCGGCCGCCACCACGTCGCGGCAGGTCATCAGCTCGGGCCGCGCGCGCTCGGTAAGCAGCACGGCCACGCGCCGCGCCAATCCCTGATGGGAAAAGCCGTCAAGCGCGCGCCGGTCGATCAACACCGTACCGGCGACCGCTTTTAACTGGCGGGTGATGCTTTTGAGAATTGTGGATTTGCCCGCGCCGTTCGGGCCGATCAGGGAGACGATTTCGCCCCTGCGCACGCCGATGTTGATATCGCGTATCAGCGCGCGGCCGTTATAGCCCACGGACAGGTTCCGCGTTTGAAAATAGTATTCCGACACCGCTCATTTCTCCTTTTGCCGCTTAAACATCATCGCGATAACCACGGGCGCGCCAAACACCGAGGTGACCGTGCTGATGCTCAACTCGGTCGGCGCGAACACCGTGCGGGCGATCAGGTCGCAGCCCATGCAAAACAACGCCCCGCCCAGAAAGGTAGCCGGAATGACCACAATGGGCCTGGAGGTATTCAAACTGCGCTTTACCAGATGGGGCACCGCAATACCCACGAAAGAAATGGGCCCGGCAAAGGCGGTTACGCAGGCGGATAGCAAACTGGACAGCAAAATGAGCGCCGCGCGAAAGGCACGTATGTTTACGCCCAGGCTTTGCGCGTAAGCCTCGCCCAGCTGATAGGCCCCGATGGGTTTTGACAGGAAAAATACCGCCGCCGCGGCCGCGCCCACGATAACCGCCGCGATACGCACCCCTTCCCAGCTCGCGCCCGAAAAGCTGCCCAGCGACCAGCCGTGCAGGTTGACGATGTCTGAATCCTCCGCAAAGGTAACGATAAAATCGGTAACGGCCGAACAGATGTAACCGATCATAATGCCCGCACCCAACAAAACGGCCATGTGTCGCATTCTGGCGGACAACAGCAGTATAAAGCCCATCGATATAAGCGAACCGATAAAGGCCGCGACGATAAGCGTCCAGGAGGATACCGCCTGAAAATGATCCAGAAAGTAAATCATCGTAAGCGCCACAATCATCTTCGCGCCCGAGGATATGCCCAGCACAAAGGGCCCGGCGATGGGGTTGGCGAAAAAAGTCTGCAAAAGAAACCCCGACAGCGACAGCGCGCCGCCCAACAGCGCGGCCATTGCGATGCGCGGAAGCCGTATCTTCCAAATGATGTTTACCTGCGTGCTATCCCCCGCGCCGCCGAAGAGGATGCGCGCGATTTCGCCCGCCGAAATGGGCACGCTGCCGATGTTGACGTTTAACACGGTAACGCCCCACAACGCCGCGGCCATCGCCAGAAAAACCAGCGTATAGCGCGCGCTTGCGGCCGCGCTTGAACGATTACGCGTATGCATGGCGTCTCTCCCGCTTAATCAAGCCTGTAAATAAAGGTCATGCCGTCCGTCTGGCCGGTCAGCATGCGGTTGATGTCGGTAATCAGGCTGCCCACGATATCGGTCGCCTGGTAAAGGTATTTATCCGTACACCACACGTTGCCGTCCTTGACCGCCTTGAAATCGGCGAACAGCCCGCTTTTGGCCAGCAGGCCGTCTACGCTCTTTAACGGGCTGTCCACCGTGGCGTTATATATGATATAGTCCGCGTCCACGGCGACGGCGTAAAACTCCTCCATGGTGAGGGATACGGAGGAACGGCCGCTTTCCGGATCGGATAGATCCTCAAATACGTATTTGCCGCCGGCCAGTTCGATCATGCCCGGGATATAATCCGACGAGCCGCGCACCACCACCGAACCGTCGGTGCTGACATAGAAATAGGCCACGGTCTTTCCCGTGTTTTCAAAATCCGAAAGCCGCTCGATGATCGCGGCCTGGGTTTCAAAAAACGCGTCCGCCTGCTCCTCGCGGTCCAGCAGCACCGAATACAGCCGTATCCATTCCGTGCGGCCCAGCGGATGGCTTTCGTAACTGGAGCGGTCCACCAGCACGGGAATGCCCAGCAGCTCGATCATCTCTTTCGTCTTGGGGCTGTGCAGTATCATGGTGGATTCCACGGCCAGATCGCAATTTTCCTTTACAAGCAATTCGTAGTCGGGCTCGCTGTATCCTCCGGCGTAAAGTATATCGCCCCGCGCCATGGCGCCGGCGGCGTTTTGTATATACCAACCCGACTGGCGCGTGCCGCTGAACCGAATCGCGTCCAGGCCGTCCATGGCGTCGAACAGCGCCATCGCCGAGGAGGCCGCAAGGTATATATCGTTTAGCGGTTGCCGGATAACCACGATCGAGGTATCCAATCCGTCCGGCACGGGCATGCCCTCCGGTACGACCAGGTATCGGGCGTCGTCCTTGACGTCGATCAGCGCGTACCCGTCCTGGTAATAATCCACCGTAAAGCCGGTTGCGTATTTAAGTTCCATACTGGACGTCCAGGTAAGGCCGGGCAGCTGATTTGCCGCCCGCGCCTGTTCCGCGCCGGGCGTGGATAAACGGATCGTGACGGTATACTCCACTTCGCGCGCCTGAGACATCGCGGTGGTCATCGCGGTTATTTCGTTGGGAGCGTTAAGTTTTACCGGTATCTGGAATGTGCTCGTTTCAGAATCGTTTTGGCCATGATATTTTACGCCGTCCACCTTTACGTATACGTAGTTGGGGCTGCTAAACCGTATGGCCGCGGTCGCCTGGCCCCCGCTTAGGAACACCTGGCCGCATGACAGCGTTACGCGGCCCGAGCCGCCCGAGTACTCAAACGCGTCGGGCGTGTACGCGCCGTCGGCCAGCGCGCCCGATTGAGAGGGTTGAGCCTCCTCCGGCGCGATTTGCTGCGCGAGGCAGGGCGCGCACGCGCCCAAAGCCATAAACAGCGCGATAAACAGACAAAACAGGTGATTTATCATTTTTCATAATCCTTTCGTTTTATGGCGTTGCGCGCGGCCCCGAAGGCTTCACGCGCTTTGATCCGGCGCGCCTGCGGGGTTTATTCGCCAATCTTTTGCAGGGTGGCCATGTCAAAAACCACGCTGCGGTCGTACCACAATTTCTTTTTTGCCGAATAGGTGGCCAGCGGCATTTCGCTCTTCAGCGAATCGATTTCAAGCAGATATGTGTATGCCCCATCCGAGTCGGGAAGCGCCGGTATCCAATCCCGCTCATGCCGCGGCGCGTCCTTGGCAAGGCCGGGGTACAGGTAATCAAAGCTGTTGTTGCGCGCAGTGAGCAACGCGGTTATATGGCCGGATGTAACCGTGAGCGCGCACCGGCTGAACGCGAGCAGGCTTGAATCGCTCTTAACCGAAACGCTGTAAACGCCGTCCTGCAGCGCAGCCTTGCGCGGCCTGAGCGCGCTTTTATCCAGCATAAGATAGCCTTCCTGCGCGCCGGATTCGTATCGCACCGATACCGGCGTGTTTACGTCGAGCGACTTAAGCTCAAAGACCGCGCGGCCATCGCAGAAATCGACCCGCGCGCCGTCTACCAGCATCTGTTTTATTTTGTTTTGATCTATTTCAACGCGCATGACGCCCTCTTTGGAAAACAGCGTGCAGGCCGCGCCGTCCAAATCGGTATTCGAGGAAAGCTTGCCCTCATATTCGCCCGCTGGGACAAGCTGGCAATAGGGCGAAAGCGTATCGGAAAAGAATTTAAGCGTGCGGTCGTACCATTTTTCATATCGCGTGGAGTACGCGGCCACGGCCACGTCGCTGTCCAGCGCGGGGATTTCAACGGCGTAGCAGTAGCGGCCTTCATCGTCCTGTTCAAAGCCCGACCACGTATCGCGCGGCGCGGCGGCGGCCTGTTCGGCCGTACCGGCAAACAGATATCCATAACCGGTTCCGCTCAGCGTAAGTATGGCGGTCATGCGCCCGTCCTCTACGCGCAGCACGCAGTTTACCACCTTAAACATTTTGGAATTGGACGACACGCCCACGGTATACAGCCCGTCGTCTATCGCCTGCCCGGCATGCGCGCAAGCGCACAGCAATATCCCCGTTGCCAACGCAAAAAGTATACGCGTAATTTTCCTTTTCATCGTTATCCTCCATTCCGGGCGGACGCGTTACCCGCGCCCGCCCGGCGCGGCTGTTTACATGCCGCTTTCCTGCATCGCCGCGCGCACGTGACCGGCATAGATCGCGCGGATGGCGCTTATCTGGCCCAGGCCTTCCAACACGCAATCCACCTCGTAGCCCGCCTGGGTAAATACGCTTTTCCAGGAATCGGGCTCGTCTCCGGCCATATCGTTGTTGGCGTGGTCGCCCGCCACGATCATAAAGGGCGCGAGCACAACCTTTTTCGCGCCGTACGCGGACACGGCCGCCAGTACGTTATCCACGCTGGGAAATCCTTCCACCGTGCCCACAAAGGCGTTTTCGTAGCCGTCCGCCTGCATCATGGCCTGCATCTGGCTGTAAGCGGCGTTGGCAAAGTGGCGCGTGCCGTGCCCCATGTACACCAGCGCGGTATCCGAAGCGCCGGCCTGCTCGTTCTGGGACAGCAGGGCGTCGATGACCGCCTGATAGTCCTCAAACGAAGAGAGCAGCGGCTCCGCGATGGCGAAGCCCTCAAACTGCTGCGCGTAGGGCGTGGTTTCCGCCACCAAATCGTCGTATTCATAGCCGTGCATGATGTGCGTAGGCTGAATGACTACCTTTTTCACGCCGTCCGTGACCAGACGCTCCATCGCCTGGATAACGTTGTCGATTTCCAGCCCGTCGCGCTGTTTCAAAATGTCGATGATGGTCTGCGCGGTAAACGCGCGGCGCACCTCCCAATCCGGGTAAGCCGCCTGGATGTCCGCCTCGATCGCGCCGATGGTCGCGTCCCGGCTGTCGTTGTAGCTGGTGCCAAAGCTGACTACGAGGATCACCGGCTTTGCCTGCGCCTCCTGCGCGCCCGCCACGCCCATACAACCCAGTAAAAACGCCAACGCCATGATAATTGCCACTCCTCTTTTCATACATTTTCCTTCCTTTCTTTTCCGGGCTTGCGCCCAATATCCATGAAGCGAAATCTCCGTTCATCGGCCGGAGCTTTCGCGCCACAGTCGCAAAGGAGGGCAAAAAAACGCCCGCCTTTCTTCCGAAAGGCAGGCGCGGCATGGATGCGCATGGATAGACACAATCCGCCTAAACTCGGGCAACCCGCTTTCTTCGGAAGCTGTGCGCCGGATATTTCAGCAGGTTTCCTGGCTTGCGGATCATAGCGGCAACCGTTCCTTCTCATGCGCCGGGCGCACAATGGATCGTTACGGCCCCGCTCCCCGCTCACAGTGACCGGATCGCTCAGGACTTTAACCTGATTCCCTTTTACCCAAACGGGTTACCTCAACCCGTCTGGCACTGAAAATCCCAATATGCTGTTTTTATCTTGTCGCAAAATCTCTTCGCGTACCCGGCAGGCGCCCAGGTATCGCTAAAATATTATAGCATAGCGGATTGCGAAAGTAAACATGGATTTTGCGGCGCAATCCGGCGCTTTTGCAAAGGAAAGCAGAGCACGCCATACTGAGGCGGTTGCGCGCTATTCTCCTTGGAATTCTATAGTCCAATCCGCTGAAGCATCATTTTTCTCTATTTTCACGCTTTGTCGATAATATAAATTACTGAATCAACTTCTCCCATCCTCCATTTGTTTTAATTAATGATCGAAATTATAGCGGTTTGATTTATAACGATTTAAACCAGCTGAGACCAGTCGAACTGTACGCCAATGGGAAATTCTTTTTCTGAAATTAGTCGATTATAAACAATGGTTGCTGCTTTTGGCGAATGAATTTCCGTAATTATTTTTTGCATATTCAGTCTGCCATATTTTTGTAGATCCAATATCCCTGCCATTTCATCTTGTATAGTCCAATAACCCGGATAAGAGTCTTGGCGAGGTCTGGCAGACGTATGCGCGCCAATTAACGAAATACCTGGTCCATGGACTTTTCTATAGTAATCAATCGTAAAGTCGGATTCCCGCGTACAGCCCAATAAAGCTACACGTCCTCTCGGGGCCATAATATTTAACGTCTGTTCCAATGCTTTTCCCACGCCTGTCACCTCAATGGCGACTTTTGTTCCTCCATTCGTAATTTCAACAACCTTTTGCACAAAATCAGTTTGATATGGGTCAAATGCATAATCTGCACCATTTTCCAACGCCTGTAAACGACGTTTGTTTATGGGGTCAACAGCTATAATAGGCGTTGCACCTGCAGCGCGGAGTTGCTGAATGGCCAACATTCCAAGAATACCTAATCCCATTACAGTGACGCTTTCACCTATTTCCAACCTCGTCTTGCGAATTGCTGCCATAGAAAAGCAGGCAATGTGAGCAATAGAGGCCGCGTCAAGAGACACTTTACTATCCAACAAAATCAAATTGCTTTCTGGAAATTCGCAGTAGCTTTTATGCGCGCCCCACCATCCCGCTACTCGATCTCCCTGTTTAAAGTTTCGAACATTGCGCCCGGTTGCAACCACGATTCCCGAATTGCTATATCCGCCGTACCTCGGAAAAACAGGTTTACCTGCGCTATGTTCCTCTGCTATGCTAACGTCTATACTTCCCGTAATGTTGGCGCGTTCGGTCCCCTGACTTATTGTAGTAAACGCCATTTGGACAATCACCTCGTTATCGGTCGGGGGCCTACATTCTACTTCTATCAATTCCGCTTTATTTATCTGGGTAAAAACAATCTGCATCGCTTTCATAGTAAATCCCTCTCCACCTTGCGGTTAATCTACCACCAAAACAACCTTGCCGACGTTCTCTCCCCTTTCTAAAATAGCGTGCGCTTCTTCTGCCTGCTGAATTGGCAGCACCTTGTATATGGTAGCCCGAATTTCTCCGTTTTCTACTTTTGGCCATACCTCCTTTACTAGCCCTGAAATAATCTCCGCCTTCATCTGCGGTGTACGCGCCCGTAAGGTATTCCCGATTATTCGTGCGGCACGAACATACATTGTTTTTAAATTTATCTGGGAGATATCGCCGTCCAGCGTAGCAATTATAATCCATCGCCCTTGTCTTTCCATATATGGCAAGCATCGTCCCATAGTACTGCCGCCCAGACAGTCTATGGCCAAGTTAACGCCATGACCCGCTTCCAATTCTTCTCTCATTACATCCGCGATATCCTCATGATCGGAGACGACGACGCGATCGGCATGGAGATGGCTGATTGACAAAGCGATTTTTTGAGTCAACACAGTAGTAATAACGCGTAGGCCAAACGCTTTTGCCATAGGAATCACCACGCTTGCCAACCCACTTGCCCCAGCATTCATTAAAAGTGTTTCGCCTGCTTTGGCATGGCCTTCATAGAACAGGTTTAAATAAGCCGTAGCAAAGGCTTCCGGCATAGCCGCCGCCTCAACAATGGAAACGCCTCGCGGAATAGGCATAAGCATGTCATGCCGGACAGATACATATTCTGCATAGCCGCCGCCACCCAGCAGTGCGCAGACTTTATCGCCAATCTTCCACTTACCCAGCGTTTTAGCTTTATCGCCCATCTGAACAATTTCACCCGCCACTTCAAGTCCCATCCATTCCGGGCAGTCAGGCGGAGGAGGATAATCGCCTGCACGCTGCATTAAATCTGCGCGGTTTAGGGCCGCCGCCTTAATCTTAATCAATATTTCATCAGGCCTTACAAGTGGATTCTCAACCTCGCTCCAAACTAAATGGCGATCTTTATCAATCAAAATGGCTTTCATATTTTTCATCCTCATGCTCTTTTTATTGTTTTTAAATAGGCATCCATTCTTTTATTCACACCATTGTCATCGGGCCAATTCACGTCCTCTGGAAGTTCAGCTATTTCGCGTTTTAGGCCATCTCGCAGCAGGGTAAAATCTTCCTGCCGAAGGCCTGCGTGTTTAAGGATCTTCCGATTATCAATCACTCGATTATATAACCGGTCTAGCTTTAATTGCCAATAGGCGCCGGTATTGGGTAAACTGCTGCCGCTGACGATACTCAGATAGACGTTTTGAGGCACCCATATGGCCTCCATATCAAGTAATTCTTTGTAATAAGAGGCCACAGTGCCCCATGAATTATGTTCTGCCGTTGCAAAGGTATAACTTTCCTCAAGCGAACGCTTATTAAAAAGAACCCCGGAAAACATTTTGGCGATGTCTCCTGACCAAGTCATAGCCGCCTGCACTTCCTTTGCTTCCTCGGGCAGAACAACAGGTTTTCTCTGCCGGGCCCTTAAAAGAAATACATTGGCCTCCAACGTACACATCTGGTAACGTCTCTTTGAATATACGCAAGATGGACGGACAATCGTCCAGTTATGGTATCTCGAATTCTTTAATATATCTTCGCCGCGCGCTTTAAGCAAAGCATAGTCATCTGTCGTAAGATAGTTTATATCTTCCATTATGTCCAATAATCTGGGTGAAGACTCCGTAAGAGGCATGCTGTCTGCATATACGCGATAGGAAGAAAGATAGATGTAATGACCCGTATTCTCCAGCAGTAGCGAGTGCCGCTCGCGG
>CAWVLE010000272.1:0-7836 GCA_963929805.1 uncultured Eubacteriales bacterium
TTGACGCCAAACATTCCAATGAGGATTCGATCGCTCATTTCTCGGTGTGGGTGGATAAATACGGCGACCGGATCGGCAATTTCGGCGGGATTGATACCGACGTGCTGTGCAGCAAGCCGCCGGAATACATTCATGATTACGTGCTTGATTGTCTGAAAAAGGTAAACGGCCATGGCGGCATTGCGTTCGCGTCGGGCAACTCCATTCCCGATTACGTGCCGACCGAGGGCTACCTCGCGATGGTAGAAACCGTACGCACCTGGCGCGGGGATAAGGAAATATAGTAAATTTTGGCCTGACATGGAAAGCGGAATCTATTGCAGCGGGGCAGCCTTTTCTACCGTTAATTTTTCTTGATAGGCGCCGTGCTGTTTTTGCCCGCCGCAAAGATATGCGTATAGGGAGCGCAGGGCTAAATGGGCGGCGCTTAAAACCGGGTTGAGCGCGGCGGATGGGCCGGATGGATTGCGGGCTCAACCGCAAGGCGCCATTAAAGGCTGAGGAGGGACACACATGACTGAGCGGGAAAGATTCAGGGCTTTGATTCATAACCGCCGCGCGGACCGCAACGGGTTTTGGATGGGCAATCCGCACGAGGATACCATGCCCATATACCTTAAATATTTTAACGCGAAGGATAAGCTGGATCTATCCGTAAAGCTAAACAACGATTTTTACTGGCTTGCGGCGGACCTGGAGTTCTGGCGGCATCCGCAGGGCGAACCCATATTTGATCCGCTGGGCGGTAAAGAACGCATATCGCTTAGCCAGCCCGGCATATTTGCCGAATGCGAAGATGCGGCTGAAGTGGAGCGCGTTACATGGCCCAACCCGGATTATATCGATCTGGACGAACTGGAACGCGCCATAGATCATGTCCACGCGCAGGGTTGCGCCGTTGCCGGCGGCACCTGGTCCTGCTTTTTCCATATATTGTGCGACTATTTCGGAATGGAAAACTACTTTATAAAAATGTATACGGATCCGGACGTAGTGGACGCGGTAACCGAGCGCGTGATGGCGTTTTATCTGGAGGCCAACCGCCGCATCTACGAACGGATGGGGAATAAACTGGACGCGCAGTTCCTGGGCAACGATTTTGGCACGCAGCTGGACTTGCTTATCAGCCCGGAATTTTTCCGCCGGTTTGTGCTGCCCTCTTTTAAAAAGCTGATTGACCTGGCCAAGCAGTTTAACCTGCCGGTTATCCTGCATTCCTGCGGCGCGATTGGCAAGGTAATTCCGGATTTAATCGACGCGGGCATCGACGCGCTGCATCCGTTGCAGGCGCTGGCGCACGGCATGGACGCCAAGACCCTTTCACAATACAAAAACGATATACTCTTTATTGGCGGTATCGATACGCAGAACCTGCTGGTAAACGCTACGCCGCAGCAGGTGAAGGAAGAGGTCCGGCGCGTGCGCTCCCACCTGGGCGAGGGATGGATTGTGTCGCCCAGCCACGAAGCGCTGCTGCCCAACGTGCCCCCGGAAAACCTGGAAGCGATGCGCGACGCGGCCGTAAACGGATAGCGCCGGCTGCGCCCGTTTGCGCATGACGAATAAAGTTTTCCCTACGCGGGTTGACAAAGCCGGTGGGGTATGCTATGATGCATAATAATCGCAATGAAGGGAAGAAGTAGCGGGTCAGGGCGTTTTTCAGAGAGCCGCCGGGCGGTGCGAGGCGGCAGACGTGGGCGCGTGAAGACATCCCGGAGCGGGCGTGGTGAACGGCGTTGCCTGTTAGCCGCGCACGGGTTACGCACGTTACGCGTTTAGAGGCCGCTT
Source organism: uncultured Eubacteriales bacterium (assembly GCA_963929805.1). Lineage (GTDB taxonomy): Bacteria > Bacillota > Clostridia > Christensenellales > Aristaeellaceae > CAWVLE01. Next base: position 1,789 of record CAWVLE010000272.1, read on the forward strand.
TTTCGCGGCGAATGGAAGTGGTACAGCGGTTTGTTCAGGCCGCCTTCCCCGGTTGGGGAGGGCGGTTTTATTATTGACCGGAACCGGGGCAGGGATTTAGCCTACGCGCGCACGCGCTTTTTATACGTCTGTTTAAAAAAGGAGTGAACCCGTATGAAGTTTTCCGAAACCTTGTTGGCGCGCCACATGCAGCCGATCAACGGAAGCGCCATCCGTGAAATTTTCCACCTGTTGGGCAAGAGCGATATGATTTCCTTTGCGGGCGGCAACCCGGCCGCCAGCGCGCTGGAACCGGACGTGATTTCCCAAATAGCGCAGGAGACGCTCTCGGTGCACGGCTGGCCGCTGTTGCAGTACGGCGCCACGGAAGGGTTCGCGCCCCTTCGGGACAGCCTTTGCGAATTTGTCAAAAGCGCGGGCATTTCAACCCGCCCGGAAAATATACTGCCCACGCAGGGTTCGCAGCAGGCGTTTGATTTGCTGCTTAAATCGCTGATCGATCCGGGCGACGTAATTTTGGTGGAAAGCCCGACCTTCCTGGGCGCGATTCAGGCGATGAACACCTATCAGGCGCGCCTGGTGGCCATGCCTTCCGACGACAAAGGCGTAATCGTTGAGGCGGTGGAGGAGGCCATTAAGGCGCATCATCCCAAACTTATGTATATTATTCCCACCTTCCAGAACCCGTCGGGCAAGACGCTGCCCCTGGAGCGGCGCAAGGCGCTGGCGCAGTTGGCCAACCGCTACGGCGTGGTGATCGCCGAGGACGATCCTTACCGCGACCTGCGCTATTCGGGCGAGCCCATCCAATCCATAAAATCTTTCGATGAGAACGGATTCGTGGTGTACCTGGGCAGCTTCTCCAAGCTGATTTCGCCCGGCCTGCGCGTGGGCTACGCGGTGGTGGACGCGCCTGTGTTGATGCGCAAAATGGTAATCGGCAAGCAGTCGGTGGACGTGCATTCGCCGATACTTAACCAGGCGATTGTGGATACCTATCTGCGAAAAGGCCTGCTGGGGGACCATGTAAAGCGCATTTGCGCAAGTTACAAGGCCCAGCTGGATAAAATGCTGGATATGCTCAAGTGCTGGCCGGAAGGCTCGGAATGCACGCATCCCGAAGGCGGCCTGTTCGTATGGGTGGAGCTGCCGCAGGCGCTTGACGCCACGCAGCTGTTCGTTAAGGCGACGGAGCGCTCGGTAGCCTATGTCCCGGGCACTCACTTCTACTTTGACGGCGGCCATAACAACACGCTCAGACTCAATTTCTCTAACAGCAGTCTGGAATCCATTGAAAAAGGCATGCGGATACTGGGCGAGCTGTTCTGCGCACAGATAAAATAATGGAGGTTGTTAACCATGAAAAGCGCACTGGACGTGCTGCGCGAGCGGGGCTTCGTCGCGCAGGTGACCTTTGAGGACGAACTGGAAAAGGCCTTCTCCAGCGGGCAGATGATTACCTTCTATACCGGGTTTGATCCCACCGCCGACAGTTTGCACATCGGGCACTATATCCCGATTATGGCCATGGCGCACTTGCAGCGCGCGGGGCACAGGCCCATTGCGCTGATGGGCGGCGGCACCGCCATGATCGGCGATCCTTCGGGCAAAACCGACATGCGCAAAATGATGACTGTGGAAACTATCGATAATAACGTGGCCGCGATTAAAAAGCAGATGACCCGCTTTTTGGATTTTAATCCGGATAGCCCTAACGCGGCGATTATCGTGGATAACGCGCAGTGGCTGCGCCAGCTCAACTACGTTCAGTTTCTGCGCGAGGTGGGCGCGCTGTTTTCGGTAAACCGCATGCTTACCGCCGAATGCTACCGCCAGCGCCTGGAAAAGGGGCTTACATTCCTGGAATTTAACTACATGTTGATGCAAAGCTACGACTTTTTGGAGCTGTTCCACCGCTATGGCTGCACGCTGCAAACCGGCGGCGACGATCAGTGGAGCAATATGCTTTCGGGCGCCGATCTTATCCGGCGCAAGGAGGCCAAGCCCGCTTTCGCGCTTACCTTTAAACTGCTTTTGACCCACGACGGCCGCAAGATGGGCAAGACGGAAAAGGGCGCGCTGTGGCTGGATCCGGCCAAGACCAGCCCGTACGATTTTTATCAGTACTGGCGCAACGTGGACGACGCGGACGTAGAAAAATGCCTGGCTTTGCTTACCTTTTTGCCCATGGAGGAAGTGCGCCGGCTGGGCGCGCTTAAGGACGCGCAGATTAACGAGGCCAAGCGCGTGCTGGCTTACGAAGTTACCCGCCTGATTCACGGCGAAGAAGAGGCCGATAAGGCGCGCGCCGCGGCAGAGGCGCTCTTTGGCGGCGGCGCGAAGGCCGGGTCGGTGCCCACCACGCAGATAAGCGCCGAAGAACTGGACGCGGAAAACCGGTTGCTTGCGTGGGCGGCCAAATGCGGCCTGTGCAAATCCAACGGCGACGCCCGAAAGACCATCGAGGCGGGCGGATTGTACATAGGCGATGAAAAGGTGACCGACGTGGATACGCGCATTACCGCCGCCCAACTGGAGGGCGAAGGCCTGCTGCTGCGCCGCGGCAAAAAGAGCTACCACCTGTTGGTGCTGAAAAAATGAGCCTGAAGCCCTATAAGACGCTGATGAAGCGCGCAAGCGACGAATTTATCGTGAATAAGTCGCGCTTCATCGGGCACGGGGCCCCGGTAGAAACCGAGGAAGAGGCGCTGGATTTTTTAAGCGACGTCCGGCGCCTGCACAAGGACGCCTCTCACAACTGCTACGCCTATATTGTCGGCGCCAATATGGGTATTATGCGCTATTCGGACGACGGCGAGCCGGGCGGCACCGCGGGCATGCCCATTATAGAGGTAATGAAGGCGCGCCAGGTTACCAATTGCGCGGTAGTGGCCACGCGCTATTTTGGCGGCGTTTTGTTGGGCGCGGGCGGGTTGGTGCGCGCCTATTCCAAAAGCGCGGCTATCGCGCTCGACGCGGCGGGCGTGGGCGTTATGTATCCCACCGCCCGATATCTAATGGATGTGGAATATCCGGCGTTGGGCCGGATGGAGCACTTTTTAAAGGGCGAAAAGGCCGTAGTGGAGGAAAAAACCTTTGCCCAATCCATAACCTTTACGCTGAGGGTAAAGTGCATGGATGAGGAAGAATTTGTGCGCAACGTGATTTCCGCCAGCGAAGGGCGGGTGGAACCGCTCAGAATGGAGCAGATGTATCTGGCCTGGCCGGAAGAATGATTTTTCGCTTTGCTCTTTAACGCGCCGCGCGCGGATAACCGCTGCCCGAGCAGGGCATACTGCGTGCGAGGTGAGGGAAATTGAGCAAAAATAAAAAGCGTAAGTCTGCGCAAAAGACGCCCCTGCCCGGCATGTCGGGTCTGGTTTCGTCGGACGATATGACCGGGCTGATGCCTACGTTGGCCGGAAGCGAGGCCGAGCGGGAAGCCTACGGGCAGCTTTATCCGGTCATTTTTTCCACGCCGCAAAACCCTGAAAAGGATGGGCGGGCGTAGCGCACGTCGCGCGGAAACGGTTTGGAAGCGGGCATAGGCGCGATTGGCGCGCCGGACGGGGTGCTTATATCCCAACCGGCGCACTTTTGTGTTTTTAGAGGACGCGGCTTGAACTGATTGTGCTTTTTCGAATGATACGGGGTGTAAATGGTGAATACAAAAGTCAGGCTGATATCGCCGCTGAGCATTTTGTTGCAGGCGCTGGGCTTTATGGCGTTGGGCATAACGACGATCGCCGCGAGCGGCCTGGTCATGCGCTTTGTGCGCAATGTGTTGATTGTCTCGCTTACCGTAAACGCGGCGCTGTCGCTTACGTCGTTTATATTCGTATCGCGCAAACGGCGCGCGCCCGTGCTGATAACGGCGCTTAGTTCGGGCGTGGCCGCCGCAGTTTTTGCCGCGCGGCCCGCGCTTCTGGGCGCGGGATTCGGCTTTGTCGTGGGGCTGTGGTCGATATTTAACGCAGTAGTCCAGCTAATGTTTGCCGCGCAGCTTTATGTAACGCGCTCCGGCGGCATTGCCAAGCATGCCGCGGAGGGCGTGGTTCTGCTGTTTTTCGGCGCGGCGCTGGTATCTTCGCCCCTGATGCGGCTGGATACGGTAAATCTGGTCGCAGGCATTTATTTTGTGCTGTGGGGAATTTCGCTCTTTACCGACTTTCTGAGCGAACTGCTTCACTGGGATGTGAGCGGCCAGCGCATTAAAAGGCATATCCGCGTCGCCATGCCGGTGCTGCTGGTCGCGTTTATCCCCTCCAGGTGGGTAGACTCGCTGAACAAACTGCTAAATGCCGAACAAACCGATTTGCTGGAACTGAAAAAACCCAATTGGGAAAGCGAGCCGGTGCCGCTGGAAGTATTTTTTCACTTGGGCAAACACGTTGCCATGGGATTTGGACATGTAGATTTTTGCCTGGAAGGCACTTTTTACAGCTACGGCTGCTACGACAGCGATTCCAGCTGGCTGTTCGACGTGTTTTCAGACGGGGTGCTGGCCCAGGCGCCGCGCGACAGGTACATCCATTACGCCACGCGTTTTGAACATAAGACGCTTGTGGCCTACGGTTTCGCGCTGGACGATAAGCAGACCCGGCAGGTGCGCGAGGCGGTTGAGCGAATCAAGGGCATGTGTACGCCCTGGACGCCGCCCGACACCATAAAGCGCGGCCACGAGGTGGGCGGCGCGCTGGATATGCAGCAGCGCGCGGGGCTAAGCTATATGAAGCTGGGCAAGGGCCCATATCAAAAGTACAACGCCATTCGCACCAACTGCGTGGCGCTGGCCGAGATGCTGGTAAGCGAAAGCGGGCTGCCTTTGCTGCAGCAAAACGGCATCATTACCCCGGGCAGTTACCTTTCCTATGTGGAACGCATGTTTGAACTATCCAATACCTTTGTGGTGACAAAGACCATTTACCGGGACGCGGAAGCGGAGGGGTTTGAAAAAGCCGCCCAGGCTACAGCGGGTTAGCCTGCCCCGCGGCCTTTTGCGGCGGCGCTTTTTCCGCCGTTCCCATCTTGCGGCTTCGCTGAAATAGCGCCGCTATGACCGTGGAATCCGCAACCGCGCATGGCGAAAAGTTCATTCGCTGGCGTGCTGTCTCGTCTGTGCGGTATGGCCTTAATGAAATTGCTGGAGGAAATATGACCGAGCGCGAGTGGGATAAACGGCTGCGCATTAAGACGATTGGGCGCGAAGACGAGGCGAACGCAAACTATTCGCCTTACGAACCTACGCCATATCCGGTCCTTGAACGCCTGGCGCAAAGCGGATATATCCGAAGGAAGAACTACCTGCTGGATTATGGATGCGGGAAAGGGCGCGTCGCCTTTTTTATGGCCTCCGCCGTCGGATGCCGGGTAAGCGGCATCGATCAATCGCAAAAGCTGATCGACATCGCAAAGGAGAACCGCAGGTCATGCCGCGCGGGGGATCGCGTTGCGCTGTTTTGCCGCCTGGCGGAACAACACGAGCTAACCGGCGAGGACGCTTTTTTCTTTTTTAATCCGTTTTCGGAAAAGGTGTTCGAGGGCGTGCTTCGCCGCATTATAAAATCCTGGTACGAGCGCCCCCGAAAAATTGTTCTGCTGTGCTATTACCCGTCGCAGGCGTATATTGAGCTTCTTGAAAACGCGTCCGAGATAAGCCGGTTGGAGGGCGTTGACTGCCGCGACCTGTTTAACGCGAAAAATCCGCGGGAGTATATCGCTGTGTACGCCCTTTCGGAAGGGGGATAGCCATTTTTCTGCTTAAACGGGCGGACCGCGCGAATGTCGGGGCGCGTATATTGGCGCGCCCGCGCATGGGCGTCTGGAAAAGGCGGCATCGGGCGAACGCCCGTTTTTGTGTCGGGAATAATCTATATACTTGACGCGGGCCGGGTATGGAATTATTATAATAGCAAATAACCAATCGGGCGGCGGGCCATGAATTTATAGCGCGTCAAAGCGACGCCCGGGGCCGCCGCAACCGGCCGTTTTGACGCGGGTCGCGGCTGCGCCCTGCCATATAGCGACGGATGAGAAAACTTGCCATTT
>CAWVLE010000273.1:0-3894 GCA_963929805.1 uncultured Eubacteriales bacterium
TGACGCTGACGCCGTAAGCAAAAATCGCTTCTTCTCTTTTCTTTTCAGAAGCGGTTTTTGCGTTTGCAGGCTTTGTCAGCGCTCTGAGCCTTGCGCAGCAAGGCTTCCTTACGCTGTTTCCCGCCCGGGAGCCCCACACAGGGGCGAGAGGGAAACAGCGCTTTTCACTCGAAAAAGAACGCCGCAGGCGGACTTTTTCGACACACTGAGCCCGCGCGCCTTAGCTAAAGGCGGCGGGCCGTCGGTTACGCGCGCGCCTGTCCTAATGGAAAAATCGAACAAGCGGCTATGTGTCTCGTCCATCGTTCGGAAACTGCCCGGTATTCAAGCGGCTTATTCCCCGCACTCGTGCGCGTGCGCATGTTCGTGGCAGACCGTCCCGGTAGAGCGCAGTTCACCCTTGAGATAGGCTTCCACCGCGGAAGCCGCCATTCCCTGCGCGCCCACGATCACCTCAATCTGGCGCTCGTTAAAAATCTCCACAGCGCCGCCGCCCATACCGCCGGCTATTATGACCTCTACGCCCATATCGCCCAGGTAATTGGGCAAAAACCCCGGCCTGTGTCCGGGGTTGGGCAGCGAAGTTTCGCTGGTAATGCGGCCACCCTCGGCTTCATAGATGATAAAGTTTTCGCAATGCCCAAAATGTCCCGCAACCTCTTTACCCATCGCAGCTACAGCAATCTTCATTTTCCATTCTCCTTTATCCCTTTATTACAGGGTTATTTCGCAACCGCCCGAGAGGGCGTTAAGCCGCTCGCCCATCTCGCGCTTCATGATGGCGTACTGCCGCTCGCCGGTACAGTGACAGGTGTAAAAATCCGCGCCATAGTCCAAAAGCGCTTTTGCCGCCGCGCGCAGCGCGCAACGCCCCTGTTCGCTGTCCGGGTCCAAATCTTTAAAGTGGAACCCGCCGGCCAATACGTCGGGGCGCATCCAATCCATAATGTTTAAAATCCCCTTGTGCGAACAGCCGCTGATTACGACGCGCCTCGCGCCCTGGCGAATGGTCAGATACTGTTCGTGCCGGAAATCGTCCGTTTCCATTGCGCCGTCCCTGCGCACGAACAGGTTTTGTCCAGAGGCGGCATGCGCCGGGCGCAGCCCGTTTAATGTACACAGCGAAAGTTCCCCGTCGATTTCGCACTGGTCGTTCGTATATACGATGCGCCCGCTGCCGGCCAGTTCCGGCGCCAGGCCGATGTACCGCTGGGCATTCTCGCCCGAAAAATGGGGTTCAAACGCGTGGCGGTTCACATAAACGTTCGCGCGATTGTTTAATTCGAAAAAGCGCGCCAGCCCGCCGCCGTGATCGTAATGGCCGTGCGACAAAATCGCGATATCCACTGCGGCCAGATCCACGCCCAACGCCCGCGCGTTTTCGGCGAACAAGCCGTTTTGCCCGGTATCGAAAAGCAGCCTGTGCCGCCCGGTCTCTATATAAAGGCTCAGGCCGTGCTGCGCGTGCAGGCCTTCTCGGGCGGCGGTGTTTTCAATCAGCGTTACAATCTTCAATTGCCTCTACGCCTCCCATCCTTTCGGACACGCGGTCAAACGCCCGTTTCAGCGCGTCCCGCGCGGGGCAATCCACCTGCGCGATGCATATGCCCGCGTTAACCGCTTCGGGCACTTTTTCATCAAATGGAATCCGCCCCGCCAGCTCGACGCCGTTTTCCCGGCAGTATTGTTCGATGCGCCGGGTGTTTTCCGGGCTGACGTCGTACTTATTTATACACACCATCGCCCGGGTTTGGAATATCTCGGCCGTTCGCAAAATGCGCTGCATGTCGCTCAGCCCCGAAAGCGAAGGCTCGGCCACCACCAACACCATATCTACCCCGCTCATTGAGGAAATTACCGGGCATCCGATGCCGGGCGAGCCGTCGATCACCGCAAAATGGACGCCGCTTCCGCGCGCCTCGAGCGCCGCCTTTACGGCCGATACCAGCTTACCCGAATTGCCCCTGCCCATTTTCAACCTGGCCGTAGAAAAGGTACGCGCGCCCGCGTACAGCCGCGTCTCTCCCGCGGCGTCCGGACACAGCCGCGCGGCCCCGGCGCCGCACACGTAAACGCATACGCCGCAGCCTTCGCAGGCGTATTCGTCCACCGCATACCCGCCGTCCGAAGGGCGGATTGCGCCAAACCGGCAGGCGGACGAGCACTTTCCGCAGCTTACGCACCTGTCCGGGTCGATCCTGGCCTTTTGGGCGCCGTAGTATACCGAGCGCTCGGGCGGGGAGGCAAACCGCTCAATCAGGTGCAGGTTGGGCGCGTCCACGTCGCAATCGGCAAAGGCGCGCGCCTTTGCAAACTGGATAAACGCCGCGGCGGCCGTCGTTTTGCCCGTTCCGCCCTTCCCGCTGAGGATCAATAACTTTTTCAAGCGCACTCACCGCCAATCCGCTTAAGCAGCGCCTCGAAAAGCGATCGCGCCTCGCCGTCGCATTCGCAGAGCAAACCGCCCTGCGCGCACAAGGCCGCGTAGCGCGCGCTGTAGGGAATGCGCGCCAGCACCGGCACGCCCGACCGCGCGCAAAAATCCTCCAGCGGGCCGTACGGCGCGGTTTGCCTGTTTATCACAAGGCCGCATGGTTTTTTAAGCAACGCCGATAGCTCATGCACCATATTCAGGTTGTCCAGCCCAAAGGCGGTCGGCTCGGCCACCAGCAGGCAATAGTCCGCGTTCGAAACGCATTCCATAACCGAGCAGGCGCTTCCAGGCGGACAATCGATTACCGTAAGGGCGGCCTGCCGCGCAAAGCCTTCGCGCAGCGCGGCCCGTATCACCGGCATGGCCGAAGATTCGCCCACGTTCAGTATTCCCGTAATCACTTCCACGCCCGCCCGCGCGCCGCGCTCCACCCATCCTACCGGGCGTTCGGCCTGCCCTACCGCGCCCGCCGGGCACACCAGTTTGCAGCCTCCGCAGTCGTGGCATACCTGCTCAAACAATTTATGCCGGCCCGCCACGTAGGCCAGCGCGTTAAAGCGGCAAAATTCAACGCACTTTCGGCATCCGGTACACGCCGTCTCGTCAAAGCGGGGCACGCCTACAAAAACCTGGCTGCGCGAGGTTTGGCCGGGCTTTAAAAACAATCGCCCATTGGGCTCTTCTACGTCCGCGTCGATATAGCAGGCCGCGCCCGAAGCGCAGGCAAGGTTGACGGAAACCATGGTTTTGCCCGCGCCGCCCTTCCCGCTTAAAACCGCAACCTTCATTGCCGTCCGTGAAAGCCCGCGTGGAACCGGGTCAGCAGCGGCAGCCGGCCTTCCGCAAGCGCCGCCGCGTTGTGCGCCGCGCTTAAGCCGTCCGCCTGATAGATGGCGATGCCCGCCGCTTTGAGAACCTCCGCCGCGTTCTCGCCACAGCGCACCGTAATAAGCGCCTGCGCGCCCTGATCGGCGACAAACTGCGCGGCCTGTATGCCCGCGCCGCCCTCCGCCTGCGCGGCCGGGTTTTGCTCTATACGGCTGGAGCCGTCCTCGCCGCAAAACAGAAAATACGGCGCGCGTCCAAACGATACGCATATGTTTTCTCTGGTGTCGTCCACCGGTATGGCAACTATCATTTTATTTGCTCCTTCCTCCTGATCCATACGCATTCGGGCAAACCTGTGCCTAGCGCACCCGCCGCAACCGCAATATACCTCCGCTCCGTCGCACAGGCGAAACTCGCCGCCCGAAATTTTCAGCGGCCGCCCTTCAACGAGCGCGCGCGCAAGTTTTTTCCGCGCACAGTCGTATATCTGCTGCACAGTCGTGCGCGCGATGCCCATATATTCCCCGCACCGCTCCTGGGAAAAGCCCTCGTTATCGATCAGCCGTATGGCCTCGTATTCGTCTACCGCCATCACAACCGCTTCCGCTTCCGCCTTCGCGTCCACGGGCGCA
>CAWVLE010000274.1:0-3708 GCA_963929805.1 uncultured Eubacteriales bacterium
ACGGTCAGGAGGTTTGTAAAAGATGGAAAAACGCATTCGCTTTGGCCTGGTGGGCTACAAATTCATGGGCAAGGCGCACTCCGACGCGCTTTGCCGCATCCCGCGGTTTTTTCAGCCCGATCTTGAGATAGACCGGCGCGTGCTGTGCGGCCGCGACGGGGACTGGGCGCGGCAGGCGGCGCAGAGGCTGGGCTGGGAAGAAGTGGAAACCGACTGGCGCAAGCTGGTTGCGCGGCCCGATATCGACGCGATAGACATCACCGCGCCCTCCAACGCGCACCGCGAAATCGCCCTGGCGGCCGCGGCCAACGGCAAGCACATCTTTTGCGAAAAGCCGCTGGCGCTGGATCTGGCGGGCGCGCGCGAAATGCTTTCCGCCGCGCGCGCGGCGGGCGTGCGCCATCAGGTGGGCTTTAACTACCGCTTCGCCCCCGCGCTGGTGCTGGCCAAACGGCTGATCGATCAGGGCAAGCTGGGCCGCATCTTCCACGTGCGCGGCAGCTTTTTGCAGGATTGGATCATCGATCCGGATTTTCCCAAGGTGTGGCGGCTGGATAAAAAGGTGTGCGGATCGGGCTCGCTGGGCGATCTGGGCGCGCACGTGATCGACGCGGCGCGCTATCTGGTGGGCGAATTTGCCTTTGTTACGGGCGCGCAGGCCACCTTCGTGCGCGAACGGCCCGTGGTGGCGCGCATGGAAGGGCTGAGCGCCAGCGTGGATAAAGACGCGCCGCGCGAGAGCGTGGACGTGGACGACGCGACCGGCTTTGTGTGTACCTTTGAAAACGGCGCGATGGGCGTGTTCGAGGCCACGCGCTTTGCGCAGGGCCATAAAAACGACATGCGCATCGAGGTAAACGGCGAGCGCGGCTCCATCCAGTTTGAATTTGAGCGCATGAACGAGCTTAAATATTTCAGCGCCTCCGACGAGCCCGGTGAGCAGGGCTGGCGGCTTATCCAGGTGACCGAGGACATACATCCCTACGGCGATATATGGTGGCCCACCGGCCACGTGATCGGCTTTGCCGAAACCTTCTGCCACGAGCTGTTCGCCTTTATCCAGTGCGTGGCCGGCGGCGGCGAATGCGCGCCCAGCTTTGAGGATGGCGTAAAGTGCGCGCAGGTGATGGAGGCGGTGGAACTGTCCGCCCAGCGCCGCGCCTGGGTGGACGTAAATTCGCTCTAAAACGCGCCCCGGACGATGTTTGCGCCGCCGCCGCGTATAAATTGGCCGCCGCCTGAGACAAATGAGCCGCCTGGCGTATACGCGCATAGCCCGGCGTGTTACAATATCATCAGGCAAACGCCCGGCCCGGAGGCAACGGGCCTGCGGCAAAGCGGCGTTTGCCCGTGCGAAAACGACCAGGCGCCGTGCGGCGCGGAAAGGAAGGACAATGAGCGCGAATTTTTCTGAGGATATGCGTAAGGTATTTATGGCCGGCGTGGGCGCGCTGACCGGCGCGGTGGAAAAGACCGGCGAAATTGTGGACCACGTCGTTAAAAACGGCGTGATCCCCGATCAATACCGCGATACGATGGACGAGCTGGCCCGCAAGGGTGAAAACGTGGTAAGCGAGGGCGTAAAACGCACCTGCGAGGTGCGCGATAAGGTGGCCGGCGCGGTCAACAAGGCGCTGCGCCCGGACGCCCAGGCCATACTGGAGGCGCTGGACGGTTTGGACGGCGAGCAGCTGGCGAAAATTATCCAACGCGCCGGCGACATATTGCAAAGCCGCGCGTCCGCCGCGGACTGTGGCTGCAATTGCGAACACGGCGGCGAACCCAGCGGCGCGGACTGCGGCTGCGAACACGGCGGCGCGGACTGCGGCTGCGAACACAGCGGCGCGGACTGCGGCTGCGCCGGAGAGGGAGAGGACAAGGGGAACGAAAGCGGGCGCTGACGCGCGGCGCGGATAAAAAAACGGGCCGGCGTTCGTTTGGAACGCCGGCTCAGAGCGCCGGCAAAGCCCGCAAACGCACAAACCGCTTCTGAAAAAGAGAGGGAGCTTTTTTGCTTACGGCGTCGGCGCCGCCTGCAAACGGCGGTCGCTTGCGTAGTAAGTAAGAAACCTTGTTTGCAAGTTCGCTTCCTTGTCTTGCGGGCGTTTTAAGCGCTCTGGCAGGATGTTTACGCCTTGCGCGCCGGTTATGGGAAAGCGTTGCGCGGGTCGTCGCTTTTGCGCTTTTTTCCGGTGTCGTCCAGAAATTCGATTTCCAGGCGGTCAAAATCGATATCTTCCATAAAGTGGTCTGCGGCAAAGGCCGTGCGGCGAAATTTTTCAAATTCGTTTTCGTGCTTGCCCAGCCATATGGGCGTGGGCAGATCCATGTCGCTTAGCGCCGCCTCCAGCGCGGCGCGCTGTTCGCCCCACAAACAGGGCACGGCGCAGTCGCGCGCTATTTTGTGCTTTTTTACGACGCGTACCCACAACCTGCTCATACGTGCCTCCCGCAAATTTTGTCCAGTTTTTTAAGGGCTATTATCCGTTATTATAGCACACGCGCGACGCGCGGGCAATTGTGAATACGCGCCAATTTATGGTATAATAAATCCATAGCGCGCGGCGGCGCGCGATACGCCGCGCGGGCACGTAAAAGTGTTATTTCAAGGAGGGCAACCTTATGGAACGGGTTAAAGTGGGCATTGTGGGCTGCGGCTGCATTAGCGGCATCTATCTTACCAACCTGACCGGCATGTTCAGGGACGCGGTGGAGGTGGCGGCCGTATGCGACCTGATCCGAGAGCGCGCCGACGAGGCCGCCGATAAATACGGCGTGGAAAAAGTATATTATACCGACGAAGAAATCATGGCCGACGAAGAAATAGAGCTGATCGTAAATCTGACCACGCCCGACCAGCACCATCTGGTAAACATGATGGCGCTTTCGGCCGGCAAGCACGCCTATTGCGAAAAACCGCTGGACGTCACCCGGGCGGGCGGCGAGGAGCAGGTGGCTTTCGCCCGCTCGCGCAATCTGCTGCTGGGCGGCGCGCCCGACACCTTCCTGGGCGGCGGCATTCAAACCTGCCGCAAGCTGATCGACGAGGGCTGGATCGGCGAGCCGGTTATGGTTACCGCCTCCATGATCTGCCACGGCCATGAAAGCTGGCATCCGGACCCGGAGTTCTATTATAAAAAGGGCGCGGGCCCGATGTTCGACATGGGGCCGTATTACCTGACCGCGCTGGTCAACCTGATGGGCCGGGTGAAGAGCGTGTACGGCTCGGCCGCGATCTCCTTCCCCACCCGCACCATCACCAGCGAGAAAAAGTACGGCCAGAAGATCGAGGTGGAGGTGCCTACCCGCGTCGTGGGCACGCTCAATTTTGAAAGCGGCGCGACCGGCACGCTGATTACCACCTTCGACGCGTGGGACGACCATCAGGCCGCCATTACGCTGTACGGTTCGCGCGGCACGCTGCGCGTGCCCGACCCCAACTGCTTCGGCGGGCCGATCGAGCTTTTGCGCGCGGGCGAAAAGGAATGGGAGCACGTGCCGGTGGTATACGGCTATCAGGAAAACAGCCGCGGGCTGGGCGTAAGCGATATGTGCCGCGCGCTGCGCGAAGGGCGCACCCCCCGCGCCAACTGCGAGCAGACCTTCCACGTGCTGGACCTGATGTGCGCCTTCCATGAGGCCAGCGAGCTGGGCCGCGTGGTGGAGCTTAAATCCGATTATCACCGCCAGGCCCCGCGCGCGCTGTAA
>CAWVLE010000275.1:0-3897 GCA_963929805.1 uncultured Eubacteriales bacterium
CCGCCCAGGACCCCCTCTCAGTCTCGCTCCGCTCGCCAGCTCCCCCCTGGGGGGAGCCAAGAAGGGGATGAGCGCGTCGCTCGACAGCTCCCCATAAGGGAGGAGCGAAGCGACGACTAGCGAGGCGATTTGTAAAAACGCCGACGCGTACCCGGCGGCCGCCGTAGGCGAGCCGACGGGCGAAAAAGGGGGGAGCCAAGGGAGAACGGAACGGAAAACCCGCGCACCTTCCCCTTGTCCCGCCAGCGGACATTTTTACCGACATGGGGACCGCGGCCCCTCCGCATTTATTTGCGCGGATATTTTATTGCCGCACGCCCGTGCGGATAAACCGGATCAGCGCCTCCACATCTGAAAAATCGTCGTAGTCGCCGGTGACGCCTTCGCGATGATACGCCACGCCGCGCCGCTCGTTTTGCTCGAGGCAATCCAGCAGCGCTTCTTCGCCGTAGCGCCTGGCAAACAGGGTAAACCCGTAGGGCTTTATTTTGCCCAGCAACCCTTTGCGGCAATCCCCGGCGCACGCATAGCAATGGGTTACGCCGCGCTGCGTGGAACAGGCGCGGTTTTCGCAAAAATCCCGGTCCGGGCAATCGCCGCCATCGCATCCGGAACAGCGGTCGTTTTCAGAACACAAACAGCAGGCCAGGCCGCACCGCGCGATGCCCAACGCTCTTTTCATGCCGGTCCCCCTTTTCGCAAATCGGTTTACGCTTTACAGCCGCGCTACCGCGTCCAGGGCCAACTCGAGCGCGTATGCGAAGGAATCCAGCCCCCAGTTCCGCTCGTCGTACTGTTCGGCGTCGGCCAGCGTGTCGGCGGTAAAGAGAATCTCTCCCCAAACCGCGCCCCGCAGCGCCGCGCAGGCGGCCAGCGCCGAGCATTCCATCTCTACCACCGAGCAGCCCTCGCTTTTGCGGCGCGCCACTTTTTCGCGCGTCTCCCGAAAAAAGCCGTCGGTGGACCAGGTGATCACCGGCTGGTATTTTAACCGGTGCGCGGCCAGGGTTTGCTCTATCGCCCGGAGCGCTTCGGGGTTTACATCGATAAAGCGCGAAGGCGGGGCATAGTGATAGGAAGCGCCCTCGTCGCGCAGCGCCTTGTAAGGCGCCAAAAAGGTATTTTCGGGAAAATGGCTAAGCGCGCCGCAGGAGCCGCTGCTGATGATTTTGTTAACGCCGTAACCGATCAGCCAGTCCATCAGCTGCGCGGCGGCCGCCGCGCCCACGGGCGCCTGCGCCATACATACTTCCTTGCCCTGATGCCGCAGCACATATATGGGATAAAACTTGGTGGCGGAGGTAAATTGCGCAACCTGACGCGCGCCGCATTTTTGGGCGTATTGGTCGATATGGTCGCCCAGGAAGGCGAAGACCGCCCTGTCTGGAAGGATCAAATCCAGCTGCTCGTGATCGGGCATTATGACCGCCTGCGGGTCTGGATCAAATTCTAAAATCGGGATGGGATTTTCCGCCATACACATGAGCCAACGCCTCGCTTTCAGGGCGGCGCGTCAGACCGCCACGAAGGATAAAACGATCAGGACAAGCCCAAACAGGGCGAAGGCCAGCCCGCCCAGTTTGGTTGACTTTAAATAAAAATCGGAAGGCGAGTCCGCGCTGTAGGACTTCCACCGCTCGGTTATTTTCCAGAAAGTTTCGGTCTTCCAAAATAAAAACGCGCCTGCAAAAACAAACAAAACGCCGGTCAGAGCCATGAAAAGCATAAAAACCTCCGCATGCCGCAAGTAACTTTGCCGGCCGGACAACGCGCATTGGCCGCGTGACCGTGTAAAAATTATTATAGCATGTTTTTTTTACGGGCGCAACGCCGTATAAACCGCCCCGCAAAGCCTTGGCCTTGCGGGGCGTAAAACAGGGCGGGCGCTTAAGCGCTTATTCAAAGGTTACCTGCGCGCTCAGCGCGGCTTTTCCGGTCAGCGCCCGGGTACGCGCGTCGGGCTGGCCCAGGCCGGCGTACAGCGCGAAATGGCTGCCGTCCCGATAGCGCGCGCCGGTATCGTCTACGATGGTGAAAGCCTGGGGCGCGATTTGCAGGGTGACGCGCGTTTCCTGACCGGCCTTGAGCGCGACGCGCTGGAACGCGCACAGGCTGGGATTGAGCGGCGCGTGGGGCGACTGGGTATCCTTTATGTACAGCTGCACCACTTCCTCCGCGTCGATATCGGAGTGGTTTTTCGCCAGCACGGATACCGTCAAAGGTTGGCCCGCGCGCGCGGCCGGCTCCACGCGCAGATCGCTTAGCCGGATGTCGGCATAGCTCAGCCCGTAGCCAAAGGGGTAAAGCGGTTCGCCGGTAAAATAGCGGTAGGTGCGGTTGGTCATGGAGTAATCGGTAAACGGCGGCAGGTCGTCCGTGGAGCGATAGAAGGTGACCGGCAGCTTGCCCGAGGGCGATACCCGGCCAAAGAGCACGTCGGCCACCGCGCGTCCGCCGCGTCCGCCCGGATACCAGGCCTGAACCACCGCGCCGCAGTGCTCGTGCGCGTAGCCGAGCGCCATGGCGCTGCCGGTCATCAGCACAAGTACGGTGGGCGTTCCGGTTTCCACAACCGCCTGCAAAAGGCGCTGCTGCACGCGGGGCAGGTCCAGGCTCAGCTTGTCGCCGCAGGCGATGTCGCCTTCCAGGTCGGCGGCCTCGCCCTCTATGGTTTCGTCCAGGCCCAGGCAAACGATGGCCACGTCGCTTAACCGGGCGCAGGCCACGGCCTCGCTGATGCGGTCGTTTTCGGTGGCCAGGTTTTCGTCGCGGTCCTTTATCAGCTCGCAGCCCTTGGAATACAAAACGCGCGCGCCGGTGTCCTCCAACGCGTCCTCCACGCCCTCCAACACGGTGACGTAGCGGTCGGCGGTGCCGTGATAGTTGCCCATCAGCGCTACGCGGCTGTCGGCGTTGGGGCCGACGACCGCCACGGTCTTGAGGGCGTCTTTTTTGAGCGGAAGCGTGCCGTCGTTTTTGAGCAGCACGATGCTCTTGCGCGCGGCCTCAAGCGAAAGCTCAATGTGTTTGGGCGCGGCGTTTTCGGTGTAGGGGATTTTGTCAAATTCGCAATCCTTATCGAACAGGCCCAGCCGCATGCGCGTGGTCATCACGTGCTCGGCGGCGCGGGTGATCTCCTCCTCGGTTACCAGGCCGCTGTTGTAGGCGCTCATCAGGTGCAGATAGGTGTTGCCGCAGTTCAGGTCGCAGCCGTTTTTCAGCGCCAGCGCGGCCGATTCTTCCATGGTGGCGGTCACCTTGTGGTGCTCGTGGAAATCGCGTATCGCCCAGCAGTCGCTGGTTACATAGCCGTCAAAGCCCCACTTTTCGCGAAGTATGTCCGTCAAAAGGGTCTTGCTGCCGCAGCAGGGCTCGCCGTTGGTGCGGTTATATGCGCCCATCACGCCCTCCACGCGCGCCTGCTTGACCAGCGCCTCAAAGGCGGGCAGATAGGTCTCCCACAAATCCTTATCGTTTACCACGGCGTTAAACTCATGGCGCAGGCTTTCGGGGCCGGAATGCACCGCGTAGTGCTTGGCGCAGGCGGCCGATTTCATGCGCCCGGCGCCGTCCTTTGCCTGCAACGCCTCTACAAAGCGCACGCCCAGCCGGGCGGTCAGATAGGGGTCCTCGCCGTAGGTCTCGTGGCCGCGGCCCCAGCGCGGATCGCGAAAGATGTTTACGTTGGGCGACCAGAAGGTAAGGCCCTTGTAGATGTCACGGTCCTCCTGTCCCGAATACATGTTGTACTTCGCGCGGCCTTCGGTGGCGACCACGTCGCCCACCTGGCCGAGCAGTTCTTCGTCAAAGCTGGCCGCAAGCGCAATGGCCTGGGGAAACATCGTGGCCGTGCCGGCGCGCGCTACGCCGAGCAGCGCCTCGTTCCACCAGTTGTAG
>CAWVLE010000276.1:0-3392 GCA_963929805.1 uncultured Eubacteriales bacterium
CAAAATTGCGCGGCGCATGGGTCTGGTAAATATTATAAGGCGCGTAAGCCCGCCGTGTCAACGCGCTGTACAGGCGCACACGCGCGTCCTCTCGCCCGGCAGCAGATTGACGCGGGTTATGCATGCCGTCCGCCCAAAGTACGTGCGCTTTTGCGAGGCGCAGCTTTTCTGGTTTACCTGCAGTCCGTCCGCAAATAGCCCCGCTTTTAACGTCACGGTATATCTGTTGCGGTTGGTTACCCAAATCGAATCGCCTTCGTAGGCCAGATCAAACCGGGCTTCGCCCAGCGGCGCGTCCGTCCAACAAAAGTTGCCCAGTGCGTCAAGCGGGCAAAAGCTCAATTCACGCTTCGCACCATCGTAGTATATTCCCATAATATTTCGCTGCATCAGGGCAAGCAACGCGCCCGACGCCCAGCCGCATTTGCCCGGATCGCGGCGCATGGCCGCCTGCTCACCGGCGTTGCGCGGATACGGCCACCACCAGATGGAGCCATCCAGATCGGCCAGTTCACGTATGGGTTCAAAATACCGGCTGTAGCTTTGGGCGTCTACGGCGTTTGCCATACCGGTGACATAGCCGGGAAAGGTGGAATCCGTGCAGTCTTCCCACAGGATACCCCGGGAAACCGGGCAGTAAAAGCGATTATGCTCGCTCATTGCGAAGCGGAAATAGTTTCTCAGCACCGCGTCGTCAAATTCCATCAGCCCATAAAATGCAGCCAGCGTAGTGTCGGTTTCTTCGCCGTCATGCACCAGATAAGGCCTTTCCTGCGCGCGGTTATAAAATTCATAAAATTGTATGCCAAAGCCCTCGTTCTTCGCGCGGAACGCTTCCAGCGAATCCGCCTTCATCTGCTCCTTTAACGCCTGCGAGCCTTCGCCTACGCCCTCCAGCAGTTGCGGGCCATAGGGCCCATCGGTCACGCACAGGGTGGTAATCGCTTCGCGCACGCGCGCGGCCACCGCCCTGTACTGGGCGCTTTTTTGCGCATCGGGTAAGGCCTCCAAAATGGCGGCCATGCCATTAAGCGCCGCCCAGGCGGTAATGTTGGTACCGGTGTGGAAATCTCCCAACGCCAGACCGTCAGAAATCCACACCGACGGAAACAGCCATACATCCCTTTGGGTACGGCTCATAATCATATCGTCCAAAATTTCCGTCAGTCTTTCAACCAGCGCCCCGTCACGGCGAAAACTTTCGATATCGCCGGTACAGGCAAAATATTCGCCGGCCATTAAAACCGCGCTGAGCGAGTTGGACAGCGAATGGTTTACCCCTCCGGCAAAGAGCGTTCCTTCCGGCCTGACGCCCCACTTTGCAAACCATTTGACGCCCTTAAAGAACAGCTCGGGATCGCACTGCGCCAGCGGCAGCATGGAATAGTACATGTCCTTCATCCAGATTTGATCGGTCGTAGGATTTGTGCCCCAGGACGATCCGGCCAACGTTTCATCTCCGTCCATGCCAATACACTGTTGACACTGGCACAACGTGCGCTTCATAAATTCCGCCAGGAATGGATCGTCCTCAAATTGCAGTTTTCCAGCCAGACGGCGATAATAACCCAGCGTCTGCTCCAGCCAGTACATTGCGCCGCGTCGGATTTGGGATGAAACCGCCTCACCATACACAGTCAGCAGCACCGGGAAAAGCCTTTGTTCACCCGGTCTAAGTTCAAACGCAACACGTTGCCGGTGCGAAAAATCCTCACCCGAGCGGATGTCCAACTGCGACAGGTCATCCTTTTCCATAATTTTGCTGAAATGACCCATCTGGGGCGGAATGACTTCTCCCTTTAACACTCCATCCGACCGGTTGCAAAGCGACAGCAGATAAAACGCGCAGCGCGGACGGACGCGTCCATCCTTGGATACCGGCGCGTATGCGGTCACATGAACGTCCAGCCCATCAAGTTGATAGTACGTAAGCGGCAACACGCACTCCACAAGATCGGTACGTATCGCTCCTTCAAATTCGGGTAAATGCAATATGTGGCCGTCTATTGCCAGCGCAAAGGAAAACGGGCCAGCTAATATATGACCTTTGTGAACCCAAACGCCGGGAATATTATCGGCAAAATAGCTGGGTTTAAAAAAAGTTACGCGTTTAAGCTCGCCGTTTAGCCCGCTAAGCGTAATTACCTTGTTATTGCCTGTGTCGAAACTGCATTTCTCCGGATCCGATTTGTCCAGATATCTGCTGCGCGGATTACCGCACGCATATTTACCACGGTTGCGCTCTGCGTAAAAAAACCGGCTTCTTGGCAACGAAAGAAAGTCAGTCCAATTCATATGCCATCCTCCTCAGTAGGCTAGTTACGCTTTGATACCAGTCATTGTAATACCCTGTACAATCTGTTTGTTAGCAAAGAGGAATACTGCCAAAATTGGGATCGAGCACAAGAACGACGCAGCCATTGTAGCGCCGTAATCGGTAGTATTGGAATCCTTAAAATACGCCACGCCTACCTGCATGGTGCGCATGCTTTCCTCGCTTGTTACAATCAGCGGCCACATAAAATCGTTCCACGCGTTCATAAACAAAAATATCAAAAGCGCCGCGTACGCAGCCTTAGCCAGCGGCACAAATATGGAAAACAGCACGCGCCAGCGGCTGGCCCCGTCGATAAAGGCCGATTCATCCAGCTCTCTTGGCATGGAAGCAAAAAAGGAGCGTAGCATATAAATGGCGAATACCGACACCATCTTAGGCAATATCATCGCCAGATAGGTATTTACCAGCCCCAGCCGGTCAATAATCAGATATAGCGGTATGATGATGATATAAGAAGGTATCATCATCGTGCCCAGAAAAATCACAAATATTACGCCGCGTCCCTGAAAACGAATGCGCGCAAAGGCGTAGGCCGCCATTGTACCAATGAACAGTTGGAAAAACGTAACGCATACCGACACGATAAGCGAATTGCCCAACATGCGCATTACCGGTATTCTGTCAAATACCTTTATATAATTGTCCAGCGTAGCCGGATTGGGTATCCAGTTTGACTGATATACCTGCTTAAGCGGCTTAAACGACGTGGAAACCATCCAGACAACCGGTACGATCATAAGCAGGCCGAAGGCCAGCATGACTAAACTCAAAACCAGGTTTACCCTCCGCTCGGCGGAATATATTGACGGCATGGTTTTACTCATAGCGCTTTCCCTTCTATTGATTGCTGGTCCTGCTTTGAATAAACAGCTGAATCAGCGTAAGCACAAAAATTGCGATGAACATAAGCCAGGCAATGGCCGACGCATAAGGCAGGTTGAAAAACACAAATGCCTGTTTGTAGATAAAATATACCAACACATTTGTGCTGTCGAGCGGTCCGCCCTTGGTCATTACATAAATCTGATCGAATATCTGGAAGGAATTGATGATC
>CAWVLE010000277.1:0-11719 GCA_963929805.1 uncultured Eubacteriales bacterium
TTTGGCGAACGCCGCGGCGAGCGCCGGGTGGAGCGCAGCTATCTGGACGAGGAGGACTACGGCCGTCAGAACAATTACGAGCCGCAGCCCGCCCCGCAGCCGCGCGAGGAACGCGTGTATCAGGATCGTTCCTTTGAGGAGGAGCAGCCCCAGCAGCGCCGCGGCTTCTCGCCCGACGTGCCCAGCTTCCTGCGGCGCAAATAATGCGGCCGGAAGGCGCGGCGCGAAATTACGCCCGCCGCTTGCCGTAGCCGTACCAAACGCATAGAAAAATGGCGCATTTTGAGCCTGGCGGCCCTGCGAAATAAAGCAGGGCCGTTTTGCATGCGCGCTGCCCGTCATATGCTTAAAGCCCGAGGCGGATAAAGCGCGGCAAGCGGGATAATAACGCGAGATGCATACCGCGCAACACCATTTTATCAGAAAAGACATTTCTATACCCCAAAATGATGTGATATAATGATATGAAGCGGTAAAATAAGGCGCCTTCGCGCCGGATTAGAAGGTGTTGTATTGCCGGGGAGAGATGAAAGAACGGTCAGAACCACGCTGGCCGTGACCCTGATCGTGTTTATCAGCAAGGCCGCCGGTTACGTGCGGGATATGGTGACGGCGGCTTATTTTGGACTGGGCATGGAAAACGACGCCTATGTGGCGGCGTACGGATTGTTTTATCTGCCCGTGCTGCTGCTCAGCTCCTGCGTAACCTCCACGCTGATTCCGCTGTACGTGGACGCGCGCAGTAACGCCAGCCTTAAGCGGGCCAACCAGTTTGCCAGCAACTGCATCAACCTGTTTTCGGCCTTTGCGCTGCTGGTCAGCGCGGTGATGATGGTGTTTGCGCGGCCGCTGGTACACCTGATTTACCATGGCTATGACGGCGAGAAGCTGGCCCTGACTGTGGATCTTACCCGCATCATGATGCCGTCTTTGGTGTTTGTGGTGCTGTCGGTCGTGCTCTCTTCCATATTAAACGCGCGGGAAAAGTATATCGCCGCCCAGCTGTCGGGCTTCCCGCTGACCTTCGCGGTCATAGGGGCCACCGTGCTTTTCTCCGGCCAGTACGGCATACGGGCGGCCGGCTGGGGCGTGTTTGTGGCGGGCGTTTTGCAGGTGGTCATCGTGCTGCCGGCCATGCGGGATTCTCTTCGCTATTCGTTTCGGTTTAGCCTAAACGACAAGCGCTTTAGAAAGCTGATGGCGCTGGCGCTTCCGGCCGTTTTGAGCATGGCGGTAAACGAACTTAATCACCTGATCGACCGTTCGCTGGCGTCCGGATTGCTGACCGGCGATATGGCGTCCATGAACTACGCCTATAAGCTGATCTCCTTCGCGACGGGCGTGCTGATCGTGCCGGTCACGACCATCATGTTTTCCCGCATGAGCCAGCGCGCCGCGCAACACGATAACCGGTCCATTATCGAAATCGTGATGCAGTGTCTCGAAGTCATCGTGCTGATTTTGATGCCCATCATCGCCGTGGGCACGGTTTTCTCCACGGACGTTATCCGCCTGGCCTATCAGCGCGGCAATTTTACGCTGCAAGACGCGCTGCGTACCGCCCCGGTGTTCGCCATGTATCTGCTGGGTATCATCGGCTTCGGCCTGCGCGATTTGTTTAACCGCGCTTTCCACGCGCTGCAAAATACCTATATAACGCTGTACGTTTCGGGCCTGACCGTGGCGCTCAATATCGTTTTGAACATTATCCTCTCGCGCGTGATGGGGGCGAGCGGGCTTGCGCTGGCTACGACCATCAGCTGTATGGTGGGCGCGGTGGTGCTCTTTGTGCTGCTCAGGCGGCGGCTAGGCCGGATGGGCGGCATGCGCACGGCCGTAGAATTGGTAAAGACGTTGATTGCCGCCGTGCTGTGCGCGCTGTGCGCCGTGCTGCTGAACCGCTTTTTGCCGAACGCGGACGGCACGCTATGGGTGTTTTTGCGTCTGGTGGCGGCGACCGCGGTTTCCTTTGCCGTGTATATAATGGCCTTGATGGCGCTTAAAGTGCGTCAGCTGGCGTTTGTGCGCGGTATGATTGCCCGGCGGCACTGAGAAGCTGGGCTAAAATTGCGTTACGGCTCGAAAATTAACGCATATGTGCGCGCTATCCAACAAAGCTGTGCTAAACTGAACAGGCAATTGTTGTATGATTTTATCCATCCGCGCCCATCGCCGGTCAGCGCATGAAAAACGCGCGGACCGGTTTTTCAGGGAAGAACCAGGTCTGTTATATGTGGGCGGCGATGGGGAAGAGGGATTTTATCATTATGGAAGCATTTGAGCAGGCTTTTGAACTGTCTAACGAACTAAGACGGGCCATATCGGATATGGGCTATGAGCAGCCCACGCCCATTCAACTCGAATCCATACCGCCCATGCTGGAAGGCAGGGACGTGATCGGCCAGGCCCAGACCGGTACGGGCAAGACCGCGGCTTTTGGCATACCGTTGGTGGACGCGATTAACCCGGCGCTGCGCCAGGTACAGGCGCTGGTGCTGTGCCCCACGCGCGAACTGGCGCTGCAAACCGCGGGCGAATTATGCAAGCTGGCGCGCTACCGCGCCGGCGTGCGCACGCTGGCCGTGTACGGCGGTCAGCCCATTGAGCGTCAGCTTCAGGCGCTTTCGGCGGGCGTTCAGGTCGTGGTGGGCACGCCGGGCAGGGTGATGGATCATATGCGGCGCGGCTCGCTGGATTTGAGCGGCGCGCGCATGGTTGTATTGGACGAGGCCGACGAAATGTTGGATATGGGCTTTCGCGACGACATCGAAACCATACTCAACCAGACCAATCCGCAGCGGCAGACCGCGCTGTTCTCGGCCACGATGCCTTATCCCATTTTACAACTGTCCAAACGCTATTTAAAGGATCCCGTACACGTGAAAATCGCCAACAGGGAATTGACCGTTGAAAAGATCAGCCAGGCGTTTATCAGCGTGCGCCCCTACCATAAAGTGGAATTGCTTAGCAGGCTGCTGGTGCGCGACGAGGTGAAGCGCGCGCTGGTGTTTTGCAACACCAAGCGCTGCGTGGAAGAGGTGGTAACCCAATTGCAGGCGCGTTCCTTCGCGGCCGCCGGGCTGCACGGCGACATGCGCCAGATTGAGCGCGACGCCATAATGGCGCGCTTCCGCCAGGGCACCGTGGGCATTTTGGTGGCTACCGACGTGGCCGCGCGCGGGTTGGATATCGACGATGTGCAAACCGTGTTTAATTACGATTTGCCGCAGGATGTGGAATACTACATACACCGCGTGGGCAGAACCGGCCGGGCGGGCCGCGAAGGCAAGGCCTATTCGTTTGTGGTGGATCGCGAAGTGGCTCGCATGTGGGAATACAGGAAAATTACCGGCGCAAAAATCCTGTGCGAACAGGCGCCCAGCGGCCAGGAATTGCGCAAAATCCAGATTGGGCGCCAAATGGAGCAGATCCTTTCGCGCGCCAATGGCGAATTGGACGATGCGCTGCTTGACCAGGCCCGGCAACTGCTGGAGGCGGGCGACGCGCTTAACACCACGGCGGCTATGCTGGCCATGCTGATGGAGGCGGGCGACCAGAAGACGAACGGCGCGCTGGATATCCGGCCGCCCATGCCCGCGCGTTCACCGCGCCCGGCGGCCAGAAGCGCTTCCGCCGCGCCCAGGCGCGCCGCTTACGCGCCGCAGGCGCCCGCGCGCGGACACTGCGCGCGCGACGGTAAACAGGCCGGCTGGAACGGCGCGCGCGGCTCCGGACGGGACGGCCATAATGGATACAACGCTCACGCGGGCCGCGGTATGGGGCGCGCAAACGCCCCGGCGCAGCGGCCGGCGCGATACGCCGCGGCCGAACGCCGCGCCAATTCGTCCATCCTGAAACCCTGAGGCTGTTTTCGGAGGAAGGCTTATGCGGTATGACGCGATTTTGATCGACGCGGACGATACGCTATTGGATTTTAAGTCGGCGGAGGCCAACGCCATCCGGCAGACGCTTTGCCATCTGGGCATTGCGGATGCGGACGCGGCCGGACGGTATCATAAGATCAATAAGGCGTGCTGGCTGGATTTTGAAAAAGGGTTGATTACCCAGGCGCAATTAAAGCGGCGCAGGTTCGAAACGCTGCTTACCTATTACGGCAGGCGTGACGATCCCGGCGAGGCCGCCGCCTATTATGAGGAGGCGCTCTCCCACCAGGGAATGCTGCTTCCGGGCGCGCTGGACGCGGTCGCGGCCATCGCGCGCGTGCTGCCGGTCGCGGTTATTACCAATGGCATCGCGCGCGTGCAGCACGGGCGTCTGGACGCGTCGCCGCTGATTAAATACGTGCGCGCGCTTATTATATCGCAGGAACAGGGCTGCCAAAAGCCGGACCGCCGCATGATTGAGGCCGGGCTTTGCGCGCTGGGCGGCGTGGATCCGCGCCGCGCGCTGATGGTGGGCGACAGCCTGACCAGCGACATTCGCTGCGCGAACAACGCCGGCGTGGACGCCTGCTGGTATAACCCCGATCGCCTGCCCCGGCCCGATGGGTACGATATCGCCTGGGAAATACGGCAACTGGAGGAACTGCCGAACATAGCGCTGGCGTAAACGGCGCTTTGGCGTTTGCCGTTAGCGCAAGCCTTCTAAAGCAATGGCGCGACCGAAAAACCCGGCCGCGCCGGTTTTATAATCATAATTTCCCTATTTCTTTCCAGAATAAGTACATATATCGCTTGACAGGCATATGGCGCGTCTATATAATTAGTTTGACTAATTAATTAGAACATGCCGAGCCGGAGGTGCGCATGGACGCTTTTACAGCCAGGTTTAACCAGGCGCTGGTGACCACCTATCGATCGATTTTAAAGGTCGAAGAGGTTATGCTGCGCGACCTGAGCGGCGGTAATCTGACCATCAGCGAGATGCACATACTGGAAAGCATCGGCAAATCGCGCGGGGAAGGCATGCACATAAGCGATATCGCTCAGGAGCAGGGCATAACCCTGCCTTCGGTTACGATGGCCGTAAAAAAGCTGGAGAAAAAGGGCTATGTGACCAAGGTGAAAAACGCCAGCGACGCGCGCAGGGTGTGCGTATACCTGACGGAGCCAGGGCGCAGGGCGGAAATTGCCCACCGCTATTTTCACCGAAAAATGGTTAAGGCCATTACCCGGCCCATGACCCAGGAGGAGCGCGAGCTCATGCTAAGCGGGCTGGACCGGTTAAACGCCTTTCTGGCCGAAACGGTGGCGCGACGGGACCAGGCGGAGGATTCCGGCGAATAAGAGGGGTGCGATTGAATTGAGGATATTGGGTGTGGGCAGCGCGCTTCCCGCGCTGAGCGTGGATAACGAAAGGCTGACCACTTTTCTGGATACGAGCGACGAGTGGATTACCACCCGCACCGGCATTAAGAGCCGCCAGATATTGACCAACGAGACGCTGCTGGAATTGGGCGCGAAGGCCGCGCGCGCGGCCGTGGAGGATTCGGGCGTCAGGCTGGAGGACATCGACCTGCTGATCTGTTCCACCGTAAAGGGCGATCAGCTGACCCCGTCGCTGGGCTGCATGCTGCAAAAGCAGGTGGGCGTGCGCTGCGCGGCCTTTGACGTAAACGGCGCCTGCCCCGGCTTTATCTATTCGCTGGATATGGCGGACGCGTACATTACATCGGGTAAGGCGCGCAACGTGCTGATCGTATGCGCGGAGGGGCTCAGCCGCATGTGCGACTGGACAGACCGCTCCACCTGCGTGTTGTTTGGCGACGGCGCGGCGGCCGTGGTGGTGGGCGAAGGGGAAGGCCTGATAAATACCTACTTTACGCTGGAAAGCTCCGACGAATACCTCTACGCCTATCCCGACCCGGGCAACAGCCCGTTTATACAAAATGCGCATCCGCTTAGGCGGCTATATATGAACGGACAGCGGGTATACCGCTTTGCCGTTTCTCACGCGGCGGAGGATATCATAGCCGTCTGCCAAAAATGCGCCGTGCCGCTCGAGGACATCGATTACTTTGTGCTGCACCAGGCGAACAAGCGCATACTGGAGGCGGCGCGCGCGCGGCTTAAACAGCCGGAGGAGAAATTTCCCCACAATATCGAGGCGCGCGGAAATACCGCCTCGGCCAGCATTCCCATACTGCTGGACGAGATGTATCGCGCGGGCCGCCTGAAAAAAGGGCAGCTGCTTGCGCTGAGCGCCTTTGGCGCCGGGCTGACCACCGGCGCCGCCATACTTCGCTGGACAAAGGACTGAGCCCCGGGCAATCCGTGGCCGGCGCCTATCCGGATATTAACCAGAATAATTTCGATAATTTGAATGGAGGAAATCATCATGACGTTTGACAAGGTAGCGCAGATCCTGGCCGATTACAAGGGAATCGACGTGAACGAAATCAAGAGCGAATCCACCTTTGCCGATTTGAAGCTGGACTCTTTGGACGTGGCGGACCTGGCCATGAACCTGGAAGACGAATTTAACGTGACCATCGAACTGGACGGCTCTGTTAAGACCATCGGCGATCTGGTTGCGCACATCGACGAGGCGAAAAAGTAATGATTCGAACCGAAATTTGCGATATCCTGGGCATTGATTACCCCATCTTTCAGGGCGGCATGGCCTGGGTGTCCGAGGCCAATCTGGCCGCGGCCGTCTCCAACGCGGGCGGCCTGGGCATCATTTCGGCCATGAACCTGAACGGCGATTACCTGCGCGAGCAGATTCGCCTGTGCCGCGAAAAGACCAGCCGCCCCTTTGGCGTGAACGTGATGCTGATGAGCCCGCACGCCGCCGAGGTTGCGCAGGTCATTTTGGAGGAAAAGGTGCCGGTGGTCACCACGGGCGCGGGCCTGCCCGGAAAATTCATGAAGGATTGGGTGCCCGCAGGCATTAAGGTGGTGCCGGTCGTGCCTTCTACCGCGATTGCCCGGCGCGTGGAGCGCGAGGGCGCGGTGGCGGTCATCGCCGAGGGCACGGAATCGGGCGGCCATGTGGGCGAATTGACCACGATGGCGCTGGTGCCGCAGGTCGTGGACGCGGTAAAAATTCCGGTAATCGCGGCGGGCGGCATCGCCGACGGACGCGGCATCGCGGCCAGCTTTATGTTGGGCGCGCGCGGCGTGCAGTGCGGCACGCGCTTTCTGTGCGCGAAGGAGTGCACCGTACACCCCAATTACAAACAAAAGATACTGGCGGCGCGCGATATAGACACCATCGTCACCGGCCGCAGGCTAGGCCACCCGGTGCGCACGCTGAAAAACGCCTTTTCGCGCGCGTTTGGCGAAATGGAGTACGACAGCGCCAAGACCAACGAAGAGATAGAGCGCTTTGGCGGCGGCGCGCTGCGCAGGGCCGCCATGGAAGGCGACGTGGATAACGGCAGCATCATGGCCGGCCAGATCGCCGCGATGGTGAAGCGCGAACAGAGCGCCAGGGAAATGATCGAGGAAATGTTCGCCGAGGCGGAAAAGATTTTTACGGAGGCCGCTCAATGGGTAAAATAGCCTTTGTATTTGCCGGGCAGGGCGCGCAGTATCCGGGCATGGGGCGCGAGATATACGACGCTTCCCCCGCCGCGCGCGAGGCGATGGACCGCGCGGAACAGATTCGCCCGGGCACGCTTGAGATGTGCTTTTCGGGCGACGCGGAAAGCCTGAACCAGACGATCAACACTCAACCCAGCATGTTTTTGGTGGATTACGCGTGCGCCCTCGCCGCGCGCGAGGCGGGCGTTTCGCCCGACTGCGCGGCCGGATTTTCGCTGGGCGAAGTGGCGGCGGCCACGTTTGCGGGCATGCTGTCGTTTGAGGATGGGTTTAAGCTGGTCATGCGGCGCGCGGAACTGATGCAGTCGTGCGCCGAGCGGCGTCCCGGCGCGATGGCCGCGGTGCTTAGGCTAAACAGCGAACAGGTGGAGGCGCTGTGCGCCGAATTTGACGAAGTGTACCCGGTTAACTATAATTGCCCCGGGCAGACGGTGGTCACCTGCGCGGCAGAACGCCTGGCGCCTTTCAGCGCGCGCGTCGCCGAATTGCGCGGCCGCGCGGTAAAACTCAAGGTATCCGGCGCGTTCCATTCGCCCTACATGCTGCCCGCTACCGAAGGGCTGAGCGAGTACCTGAAAGGCGTCGAATTAAAACCCTGCGCGATACCGCTGTACGCCAATAAGACCGCGCGTCCCTACGCGGGCGACTATGCCGCGCTGCTGGCCGGACAGGTGTCCTCGCCGGTTTTGTGGCAGGCCAGCGTGGAACACATGATTGAGGACGGCGTGGATACCTTTGTCGAGGTAGGGGCGGGCAACACCCTTTCGGGGCTGATCGCCAAGATCAACGCGCAGGTTAAGGTATATAACGTGGCCGATTTGCAGGGGCTTAAACGGCTTAGCGGCGCGCGCGCGGAAGGAGCGGTTTAAATGCTGAACGGGAAAATCGCGCTGATTACGGGCGGAACGCGCGGCATAGGGCGCGCGTGCGCGCTGAAGCTGGCCTCGCTGGGCGCCGATATCGCGCTTTTCTACGCCGGAAACGAACTGAGCCGGGAGCAGACGCTTGAAGCGCTAAAGCCCATGAACGTGCGCGCCATCGCGGTTCGCTGCGACGTTTCGGACTATGAGCAGGTAAAGCTGGCGGTGGACGAGGTACATACCCGGCTGGGCCCGGTGGATATACTGGTAAATAACGCGGGCATTACGCGCGACAAGCTGGCGCTGCGCATGAGCGGCGAGGATTTTACGCGCGTAATCGACGTAAACCTCAATGGCGCGTTTTACATGATCCGCGCCACGATGAGCGATTTTGTGCGCCGCCGTTCGGGCCGCATAATCAATATTACCTCGATTTCCGGGCTGATGGGCAATGCGGGCCAGGCCAATTATTCGGCGGCGAAGGCCGGGTTGGTAGGGCTTACCAAGACCATCGCGCGCGAACTGGCGCCCAGAGGCGTTACGGTCAACGCGATTGCGCCCGGCTTTGTCAAAACCGATATGACCGGCGCGATGGACGAAGAGACGCTTTCGCGCGCGCTGGCCGCCGTTCCGCTTGCCCGCATTGGACAGCCGGAGGATATCGCCTCTGCCGTAGCCTTCCTGGCGGGGGACGAGGCTTCCTACATCACCGGCACGGTGCTCAAGGTAGACGGCGGAATGTATATGTGAGGTGTTTTTTTATGAGACGGGTGGTCATTACCGGCGCGGGCGTCATATCGCCCATCGGTCAGGATATGGACGCCTTTGAGCGCGCCCTGATGGCGGGCGAATGTGGCATCGGCCAGATTACGCGCTTTGATACGGCTTCGTTTAAATGCACCGTGGCGGCGGAAGTTAAGGATTTTTCGCCCGAAGCGCACGGCATCGAGCGGGGCGACGCGCGCAGGATGGACCTGTATTGCCAGTACGCCATGGCGGCCGCAAACCAGGCCATGCGCGAAAGCGGGCTGCAGGGCCAGATCGACCCAACGCGGCTGGGCGTATACGTGGGCAGCGGCATCGGCGGCATGCAGACCTTTTTGACCGAGCATGAAAAGCTGTTAAACCGCGGCCCATCGCGCGTGTCCCCGCTGTATATCCCGATGATGATCGGCAACATCGCCTCGGGCAACATCGCCATACGCTATGGCGCCGAAGGACCCACGCTGCCGGCGGTGACCGCCTGCGCCACATCCACCAACGAGATAGGCGAGGCATACCGCGCGATACGGCACGGCTACGCGGACGCGATTATCGCCGGCGGAGCGGAGGCTACGATCAATCCCCTGGCCGTGGCCGGCTTTACCAATTGTAAGGCGCTGACCGAATCAGCCGATCCTCAGGCCGCGTCGCTGCCCTTTGACGCGCGCCGCAGCGGCTTTGTAATGGGCGAGGGCGCGGGCATCGTCGTGCTGGAAGAGATGCAGCACGCGCTCGCGCGCGGCGCCAGGATATACGCCGAAGTGGTTGGATACGGCAACACCTGCGACGCCTATCACGTTACCGCGCCCCATCCGCAGGGCGACGGCGCGGCGCGCGCCATACGCCAGGCGATAGAGGAGGCCGGAGCGGTGGACCCGGCTACGCTCTACATAAACGCGCACGGCACCGGGACGCCCCTGAACGACAGCGTGGAGACGCTTGCCATTAAAAAGGCGTTGGGCGAACAGGGCGCGCGCATGGCCCGGATCAGCTCTACCAAATCGATGACCGGCCACATGCTGGGCGCGGCGGGCGCGGTGGAAGTTATCGCTTCCGCGCTGGCGCTGCGCGACGGATTCGTGCCGGCAACCATAAATTTGCAGCAGCCCGATCCCGCCTGCGATCTTAACTATGTGCCCAACAAAATGGAAAAATTCCAGGCGGAGGCGGCGCTTTCCATATCGCTGTGCTTTGGCGGCCACAACGGCGTGGTGGCGCTTCGGAGGTACGTATGAATATAAAGCAGATACGCGAATTGGCGCAGATTGTAAGTCAAAGCGGCCTGAGCGCGCTGGAAGTGGAAGAGGGCGAGGTGCGCGTGCGCCTGGAGCGCAGCGTGGCGGCCGCGCCCTGCGCGGCGCAGATGGAAAGCGGCGTAGCGGCCGCGCAGGCCATTGTGGAAAACGCCGCGCCCGCGCAACCCGCGCCCGCGCCGCACGACGCGGGGGTGGATTTTAACCGCGCGACCGACATCAAATCGTCGTTGGTGGGCGTGTTTTACGCCGCGCCTTCGCCCGACGCCAAGCCCTATGTGGAAGTAGGCAGCAAGGTGAAAAAAGGCGACGTGCTGTGCATTATTGAAGCCATGAAGCTGCTCAATGAAATCACCTCTGATGTTGACGGGGAAATTGTGGATATTTGCGTAAATAATGGCGAAGTGGTAGAATATGGCCAGCCATTATTCAAGATTTTTTAAAAGGCGGTAACGACTGATGAATCGTGAAGAATTGAAGCAGATTTTACCCCATCGCGAGCCTATGCTCCTGATTGACGAAGCGGAACTGAAGGAAGACAACCTCGCCGTGGGCAAATATACCGTAAAAGGAGACGAATGGTTCCTGCAGGGCCATTTTCCCGGCATGCCGGTTGTTCCCGGGGTGATCCAATGCGAAATGATGGGACAAACCTGCTGTGTGCTCGTATCTGAAGTTGTGAAGGGCAAAAAGACTCTGTTCACCGGTATGGATAAAGTACGCTTTAAGCAGCAGGTTACGCCTGGGGATACCCTCACCTTTGAGTGCTCTATGACGGGCAACCGTGGCCCGTTCTATTTTGCAAAGGGCAAAGGGTTCGTGAACGGCAAGCTTGCAGTCAGCGCGGAGCTTTCCTTTGCGTTAATCTGAGTAAGGGGTGATACCTTGTTCTCTAAGATATTGATCGCCAACCGCGGGGAAATCGCGGTGCGCATCATTCGTGCCTGCAAGGAGATGGGAATTTCCACGGTTGCCGTCTTTTCTGAAGCGGACCGTGAGGCGCTGCATGTCAGCCTTGCGGACGAAAGCGTCTGCATAGGCCCGGCCCCGGTTCAGGAAAGTTATCTGAATATGACCGCAATCATTGCTGCGGCTGCCGCTACAAAAGCAGAAGCTATCCATCCCGGATACGGCCTTCTTTCTGAAAACTCTAAATTTGCAGATCTCTGCGCACAGTGCCATATTGCCTGGATCGGCCCTTCCTCGGAGGTTATCGCCCGCATGGGTGATAAGGATATCGCCCGCAAAACCATGGCGGCGGCAGGCGTGCCGGTTATTCCCGGCTGCGACGTAGTGCAGGATCTTGAAACGGCGGAAAAGGAAGCGGAGCGCATCG
>CAWVLE010000278.1:0-10748 GCA_963929805.1 uncultured Eubacteriales bacterium
CGTCCTTCATCATGGGAGAGACATATAACCTGAGCGGCCGGTGTCCGCGGCCCACGGCCGTGCGGGCAGCCACCTCGTTGGTATACACGCCGTCCTGATGCATGGCCTCGGTCAGCACGCCTTCCAGATGTACGTCCTTTGAGGCCTGCTGGATGGGCAGGCCTTCCGGAGAACCGATGATGCCCAGCAGATGTTTGGCCGCAGGCGTAACCAGTATGACGTTTAGCTGATCGTCCACCGCCAATATGCCGTTTTGCATGTGGTTCATCACGGTGCTCAGCGCCTGGTTGCGCGTCTTCTGGCGGAAAACCCTATCCTGCACCCTGCCCATAATTTCGTTAAAATGGGCGGTCTGGCTGAGCGAATCCCCCTGCAATTTAATGCGGCTGTCAAAGCGCCCTTCGGAAAAATCCTCCAGCACGCGCTGTACTTCGTCCACAAATCGGTTCGAACGGCTGATATACACCTGTAATACGATCATGGAGGCCGCGCCTACCAGCAGGGTCAACATGATCAGCAGCACCAGATTGCCGCCCAAAATCTCCATAACCGTATAACCGGCGCGCGATACGCAAATAACCGACCCATTTTCCAGGGCGGTAAGCGCGTACATGTAGGCCGTGCCGGTCTGCTGATTATTGCGGATAAACGAATTTACCCGGTTAACCTGAGCGCCCGCCAATTCCTCATCGGTCAGCGTATCGCCTGCGCCGCTACGGCTGGAAAACACCGCGTTGCCCGAAGGGTCAAAAACAGTGGCCGTTACGTTAGCCGCGCCCGAAACCTGGCGCAGCGCCTCCTGCATTTGCTCCGTATTGTCAAATGCCACACTGTCCATCACTTCGGCGGACAGGCGGCATATGCGTATAAGCTCTCCGGTCGCGGCGTTATTCATCGCCGCGCGCGAACTGTGCGCGCATACGGCGAGAAACGCCAGACAGAGTATAAGGTTAAAGCAGGTCGCAATGAATGCAACCTTTTGCTTCATAGGCGATTCTCCTGACGGTCGTTGAACTTGTAGCCAACGCCACGGATGGTTTCGATATAGTGCGCGTCATCGCCCAGCTTCTGGCGGATATGGCGGATATGCACGTCTACCGTGCGGGTCTCGCCATAGAACTCGTAGCCCCAAATACGGTCCAGCAGGAAATCGCGCGTAAGCACCTTGCCCCGGCTGATGACCAGCAGTTTGAGCAGTTCAAATTCCTTAAGCGTAAGCGAAAGTTTTTCGCCGTTGCGGAAGGCCTCGTAGTTGCCCACGTCTATGGTCAGGCCGCCGACGTGCAAAATGCCCTCTTCCTCATTTTGGGGTGCGGCGCGGCGGAGCAGCGCCTTTACGCGCGCGATCAACTCTCGTACGCTGAAGGGCTTGGTAATATAGTCGTCCGCGCCCAGCTCAAGGCCCAGTATTTTATCTACCTCGTCGCCCTTGGCAGTCAGCATAATAATGGGAATATCGGCCGTGGTGGGCGCGCCCTTTAGCCGGCGGCAAACCTCCATACCGTCAATGCCAGGCAACATGATATCGAGCAGCACCATTGCCGGGCGCTCGTGCGCACAGACCACCAGCGCATCCTCGCCCGTGGCCGCGGTTACAACGCGATAGCCCGAAGCTTCCAGATTGAACGAAAGCAATTCAAGGATATGGGCCTCGTCATCTACTGCGAGAATAAGTTCGTTTGCCATGTGCGTCTCTCCTTTTCTACTGTGTATTAACTAAATTTATATCAACCGACGTCCAAGCCGTCGGAATCAACCCTGCCCTTGTCGGTCAACAATTTATTCAGCTCGTCCATAAAGGTCTGGATGTCCTTAAACTGGCGATATACCGACGCGAAGCGCACATAGGCCACCTCGTCCAGTTTTTTCAGCCCTTCCATGACCATTTCGCCAATCGCCTGAGAGGTGATCTCCTGGTCGTAGCTGTTATAGGCGCGCATTTCCACGTCGCGCACCAGCGCGTCAATCTGGCCGACCGGAACCGGACGCTTTTCGCACGCCTTAATTATGCCCGCCTTGAGCTTGGCTGAATCAAAGGTCTGACGGCTTTTATCTTTTTTTATTACCATCAGCGGTACGGTGTCAATCTTTTCGTAGGTTGTAAACCGCCGCCCGCACCCTTCGCATTCCCGCCGCCGCCTTATCGCCGCGCCGTCGTCGGTCTGACGGGAGTCCACCACGCGGCTTTCGGTGCAATTGCAGTAAATGCATTTCATGGTGCGGAACCTCCATTAAATTCACTTCTTCAATTATACACAAAAACAGGGCGTTCGTCTAGCCCCCGCGTCGATTATTTCTTAACATAAAGCGTATTACTTTTACGTTTTTTTCAAAGGCTTAAAATTCTTAATTGAAAAAATCCGCCTCCAGTTCCACCAAAATAACGTCGTCCCCAATCCTGCGCACGCGCTGCCAGGGAATAACATACCCTTCCCTATCCGCGCGGATTAAGCCCATCAGCCCGCCGGGCGCGGGCACCACGATCCCCTCCACGCAGGCGCGGTCGTTAAACAGGATGTCGATGGGCTTGCCCAGTTTCCGGCCGTCGCAGATATTGATAACGTCCCGGCATTTCAGTTCGGAAAAGCTCATGGATATCCCTCCCGTACATCTTATGCCGCGAGGGGCAAAATGCTGCCGGACGCGGCGCATCCGGCAGCATTAATCGTTCAAATGGGATAGCTAAATATATTTTTTCATCTGTTGCAGCGCCGTCTTTTCCAGCCGCGAGACCTGTGCCTGAGAAATGCCAATTTCCTCGGCCACCTCCATCTGCGTCTTGCCGCCAAAAAAGCGCGCCTTTACGATATTGCGCTCGCGTTGACCCAGTTTGTCCAGCGCCTGGCGTATGGACAGGTCTCGAACCCAGTCGTTTTCGCTCACGCGCGTATCGCGCACCTGATCGAGCACGTAAATGGCGTCGCCGCCGTCCTGGTAAACCGGTTCGTGCAGCGAAACCGGATCCTGTATGGCCTCCAGCGCAAAAACCACGTCCTCTTCGCGTTCATCCAGCGCGCCGGCAATTTCGCCCACGGTCGGATCCCGCCCGTTTTCGTATACCAGCCTGTCGCGCGCCTTGAGCGCTTTATAAGCGGTATCGCGCAGCGACCGGCTCACCCGTATGGGGTTGTTATCCCTGAGATGGCGCCGGATTTCGCCGATGATCATGGGCACGCAATAAGTGCTCAGACGCACGTTCATGGTCACGTCAAAATTGTCGATGCCCTTCATCAGCCCAATGCAGCCCACCTGAAAAAGGTCGTCCACATTTTCGCCGCGTCCGGCAAAGCGCTGAATTACGCTTAATACCAGGCGCAGATTCCCAAGCACCAGTTCGCTGCGGGCGCGCTTATCGCCGCTGCGTACGCGCAAAAGCAGTTCGCGCATCTTTTCATGGGATAATACCGGCAACGTCTGTGTGTCGACGCCGCAGATTTCCACTTTGTTAATCGCCATATCGCCACCTCCACGCAATGCCAGAAGTATTGCCGCGGAAGTGGCGAACTATGCGCTCAGGCCATTTTTGCCAGTTCGCTTTGCAGTTGCTTGATAATGCGTTTTTCCAGTCTGGATATATAACTTTGCGATATGCCCATCATGTCCGCAACCTCTTTTTGCGTGTGCTCGGTTCCGCCCTGCAAACCGTAGCGCAGGTTGACGATGCGCTTTTCGCGGTTGTTCAGGCGGCGTATCGCGGAAAAGAGCATTTGCCGCTCCACATCCGCGTCCAGATCGCGCGAGACCAGGTCGGCGTCGGTGCCCATAATGTCGCTTAGCAAAAGTTCGTTTCCATCCCAGTCGGTGTTAAGCGGTTCGTCAAAGGATACCTCCATTTTCAGCCGGTTTGTACGGCGTAACACCATCAGTATTTCGTTTTCGATACAGCGGGAAGCGTAGGTCGCCAGCTTGATCTTCTTTTCGATGTTAAAGGAATTGACCGCCTTTATCAGCCCGATAGCGCCGATTGAGATTAGATCCTCTATGCCGATACCCGTGTTCTCAAACTTTCTGGCGATATATACCACCAGGCGCAGATTATGCTCGATGAGCATGGCGCGCGCCTGCGCGTCCCCGCCGTTCATCCTGACCAGAGCGTCGTACTCCTCCTCGCGGCTGAGCGGCGCGGGCAGAAGATCACACCCGCCGATATAGCACACGCTGCCGCGCCGCATTTTTACAATCAGCCCGAATACCGTCTGCCGAACTACCTGCTGCGCCGGATTAACCATGAATTTATCCTCCCAAACCGTTGATTTTTCTGCGTTCTTCTTACGCGCCCCCCGGGCGCGCATATCGTACCGATTACGCCGGGCGCAAGCGCGCGTACCCTGCCCGGCATCTGTCCCGGGTATACGCCAACCCAGATATCGGGCGCGGACATCCAGCCCTCGCCATAGGAAACCAGAACCTCGTCCGGGCGAAAGCAGCACAGCTTGCCGCGCGCGCCCAATCCGCCATAGGCCGCCAGCCTGAATCCGGGAGGCAGGCGCTCGGCCGCGTAAGCGGCGTCAAATCCCTCCGGCAAAACCCCCTCCAACAGCCGCTGTTCCACGATCAATACCGGCAGCCCGGATACCGGTTCCCGCAACCGGTTGCCCGTGTCGATCAGCGCGCAAAAGCGGGCGCATTTACGGCCGGATTTCAGGCAGATCTGCGCCTCCCACTGGGTAACGCGCTGCGCGCGCGCATCCACGACCGCAATCAGCAGCGCGCCTCCGCACAGCGCGCCCACCAACAGCGAAAGCGCGGACACGCCGCCCGTCAGGCGGAAGGCTAGCATCTGTACGCCGGCCAGAAAGCTCGTCGCGCACACCAGTACCACGACCGCGCGCGATAGCATCCACGGGCCGCGTATGCGTATCGTGCTGGCCACCAGCGTAAAGGACAGCGCTACGCGGCAGGGCCAACTGCGCAGCACCCAAAATGCATCCAGTTGCATGGCCAGCGCGTACAGCGCCCCGAACAGGCTGGCAAAGGCGACCGCGCCCCATTTCACCGCCCCCTGGCTTCGCGCCATTGCGCCAATTGTGATGAAATTCATGCTGAAATTTATCAGTACATATGCCTCGAAACTCACAAGCACGTCCCTCATCACCGCCCATGCGCCAATTATAGGCCCGTACCCGCGCGAAAAGCGCAGTATTTTGGTGCGCAAAACGTCGAAAAATCGACATATTTGTAATAATTTATAAATAACTATGTTGCATTAATTATCGACAAATTCGAATATATTTTGAAAGGATTTATTTATAATTCGTTATCATTCCCATATATCGACGTTTTTACGCACAGTTATCCATTGTATAGCGTGTTAAATTCTTCTTCTGATCGCAATATACGTTTCTTCTATTTTTCCCCTGTATATCTGTGCATACTGTTAAATGTGACAGTCGCGCGAATTATATCGAAATATGTCGAAATTATTTCAATATTTTCAAACATTTTGCAATCCGACAGAATTTGCGATTTCGCTCGTTTACTCCCCTTGCGGCCAACGGTGCCCGCGCGGCGCCGCGTCCGTGTATGCATACTTCTTTGATTGTTTTATACAGATGTTGCTAATTTGTGATTTTTATACTATAATGTAAACGAGAGGGGGATGAAAATGAAGAAAACGCACGATAAGCCATACCGTATTTTATCCATTGATCCCTGGCTCAAGCCTTACGCGCAGGATATTGTGTTGCGTATGAATCGCTTTACAAATATCCGCAAAACCCTTTTAGGCGCGAAAGGCGATTTAAATTCGTTGGCGAACGGATATATGTATTATGGTTTTCACCGAACGGATGGCGGCTGGGTTTACCGCGAATGGGCGCCCGGCGCGGACGCGATGCATCTGATCGGCGATTTTAATGATTGGAACCGCGAAAGCCACCCGATGACCCGCCTGGAGGGCGGCAACTGGGAAATATTTCTGGAAGGAAACGACGCGCTCAAGCACGGCCAACTGGTAAAGGTGCAAGTTACGCGCGACGGCGTTTCCAGCGACCACATACCGCTGTACATCCGCCGTATTGTTCAAAACAAGCAGAATAATACCTTTTCCGGCCAGGTATGGGACCCAAAACCCTTTAAGTGGACCGACGGCGGCTACCGGCGCAGGAAGATAAGCCCGCTCTACATCTACGAATGCCACGTCGGCATGGCCCAGGAAAAAGAAGGCATCGGCACCTATAAGGAGTTTACGCGCAACATACTGCCCCGCATCAAGGCGGATGGGTACAACACCATTCAGCTCATGGCCATCATGGAGCACCCTTATTACGCCTCGTTCGGGTATCAGGTGTCCAACTTCTTTGCCGCTTCCTCCTGGTTTGGCGAGCCGGAGGACCTGAAAGAGCTGATTAATACCGCGCACAACATGGACATGCTGGTGTTGCTGGACCTTGTGCATTCGCACGCGTGTTCCAACGTAAACGAGGGCATCAATCTGTTTGACGGCACGGACGACCAGTTTTTCCTAAAAGGCGACGCCGGAAACCATCCCGCATGGGGTTCCAAGCTGTTTAATTACGGCAAGCACGAAGTGATTCATTTCCTGCTCAGCAACATCAAATTCTGGCAGGAGGAGTATCATTTCGACGGATTCCGTTTTGACGGGGTTACCTCCATGCTCTATCACGACCACGGGCTAGGCCAGGCGTTTGACAGTTATGACAAGTATTTCAGCATGAACACCAACGTGGACGCGGTCACCTACCTTCAGCTGGCCAACGAACTGGCGCACACCGTCAATCCATTCGCCGTCACCATCGCGGAGGATATGAGCGGCATGCCCGGCATGTGCCTGCCCATACGTTCGGGCGGAATCGGTTTTGATTACCGTCTGGCCATGGGCGTGCCTGATTTCTGGATTAAGACGCTTAAATTGCCCGCCGACGAACAGTGGGATCTGTTCAACATGTGGCACGAATTGACCACGCGCCGTCCGCAGGAGCTGTCCATCGGCTACAGCGAATCGCACGATCAGGCGCTGGTGGGCGACAAGACGCTTATCTTCCGCCTGGCCGACGCTGAAATGTATACGGGCATGAACAAGTCGTTCCATTCGATCATCATCGACCGCGCCATCGCGCTGCATAAGATGATACGTTTTGTCACGCTGGCGCTGGCCTGCGACGGGTATCTCAACTTTATGGGCAATGAATTTGGCCATCCGGAATGGATCGACTTTCCGCGCGAGGGCAACGGGTGGAGCTTTAAATACGCCAGGCGGCAGTGGTCGCTGGCGGACAATGGGCTGTTAAAATACGAATGGCTTTTGAACTTTGACCGCGCCATGCTCAAGTTTTCGCGCAAATATCACGTGATGACCCGGCGCGACCCGGCCAATTTGTGGGTAGACCAGAACCGAAAGCTGCTGGCCTTTTCAAAGGGCGGCATCGTCTATCTGTTTAATTTCCACCCTACCGATTCGGTAACCGACTTCTTCCTTCCGGTTCACACCGTCGGGGAAGGCGACTATCAGGTGGTATTTTCAAGCGACGACGCGGATTTTGGCGGCATGGACCGTATTTCGCACGACACCGTGTATCAGGCGCGGCCTCAGCCTAACCGCGGTATAGGCTTTACCATCTATTCCCCGTGCCGAACCGCCATGGCGCTTAAGCGGATTCGCTGAGCCGGGCGGCCCAAATCAAAAGCGCTTGCGATCTTTACAAAATTACAGACAATTAAAAACCCGCCTCGTTTTCTTTTTGAAACGGGGCGGGTTTCTTCTTTTCGGGCATACTTTCAGAAAAGCCGGTTGGGAAAACGGCCCCGCCGGACGGATTGCTCGGGCCGTCCGGCGGGACAGGGGAAACTATTTCACAAAGCGGATCACATTCCAGCTGAGCGCGGGGATTTTCACGGTAAAGCGGCCGTTTTCGCCCGTTGCCGGCGCGCCCGCTGCCGGGGATACGGTGTCGGGCTGATCCTCGGTATTGATCGCCTTTACGTCGTCATGATGCAGCACGATGTGTTCATCCGCCTTGAGCGCGCCAAAGTCGCGCAGGTCCAGCGAAAGCTCTATGGGCTCATTCATGTCGCGGTTTACGCAGAACACCGTTACGCTGCCGTCTTCGCCCAGCGTAGCCGTCGCGTCCAGCACTGGCACCTGCTCGTAATCCTCGCAATCATAGGTGGGCGATTTCACCAGCGCGCGCAGCGCGGCGCCGCGGCCATACTTGGAGGCATGCATGAGCGGCCAGTAAATGGTCTGCGCCCAGGCGCCGCCGCCATTGCGGGTCATGATCGGCGCGATGACGTTTACCAACTGCGCGAGGCAGGCCACCTTCACCCGGTCGGCGTTGCGCAGGAAGGTAATGAGCATGGAGCCCACCAGCAGCGCGTCTTCAAAGTTATAGATATCCTCCAGGATGGGCAACGCCTCGCCCCAACGGTCGCGTTTCCAGATTTCCTGGTCCTGCTCGTTGGAATGATACCATACGTTCCACTCGTCGAAGGAAAGCATGATCTTTTTCTTGGAATGCTTTTTGCCCTTAACCGCGTCGCAGATGGAAACCACGGTCTTGATGAAATCGTCCATATCCATCGAGCGGGCCAGGAAGCCGGGCGTGTCGTTGGTGGGATTGCCATAGTAACGGTGCAGCGACACGTAATCTACCTGATCGTAGCACTCGGTCAACATCTGGTATTCCCACTCGCCAAAGGTAGGCATCTGGCTGGAAGAGGAGCCGCAGGCCACTACCTCAATGGAGGGATCGACCCACTTCATCACCTTAGCGGCCTCAGCGGCTACGCGGCCATATTCATAGGCCGTGCGGTGGCCGATCTGCCACGGGCCGTCCATTTCGTTGCCCAGGCACCACAGCTTTATGCCGAAGGGCTCTTTGGCGCCGTTTTTGATGCGCATGTCGCTATAATAGCTGCCGCCCTTATGGTTTGCATATTCCACAACGTTGCGCGCCTCGTCTACGCCGCGCGTGCCCAGGTTGATCGCGTACATGGGTTGGGTATTGGCCTGCTTGCACCAATCCATGAATTCGTGCATGCCCACCGCGTTGGTCTCCGTGGTAAACCAGGCCAGATCCAGGCGCTTCGGGCGCGAAGCGGCCGGACCGACGGAATCTTCCCAGTTAAATCCCGATACAAAGTTTCCGCCCGGATAGCGCACCACGGGTACATCCAGCTTGCGGACCAGCTCAATTACGTCGCGGCGAAAGCCGTTGGCGTCGGCCGTGGGATGGCCGGGCTCGTAAATGCCGCCGTACACCGCGCGTCCCAGGTGCTCTATAAAGGAGCCGTACATACGCGGATCAATCGCGCCGATCGCGAAATCGCGATCCATAACCATGGTTGCCTTCTTCATTGTTCGTTGCCCCTTTCTGAAATCGTGTTGCTATAATGCATCCGCATTTTGATACCCTGATC
Organism: uncultured Eubacteriales bacterium; assembly: GCA_963929805.1. GTDB lineage: Bacteria > Bacillota > Clostridia > Christensenellales > Aristaeellaceae > CAWVLE01. Next base: position 9,379 of record CAWVLE010000278.1, read on the forward strand.
GTAGTTGCCAAAGGACCGGCCGTATATCGTCAGCCCGCCTTTGTGCACCGCGCCGCTTTCCACGCCCACGCGAAACGCCAAAGGCGTGCCCGCCGCAATGCCCAGCGCGCCCAGCGTAACCGCCGAAAGCCGCACGCCGTCTATAAACGCGCCGTTTTCATTGATTGACAACAGTTTGAACAGCCCGTGCTGGTTCCAGTTACGCGGCCACCATTCGGGCGTAAAAATGCCGCGATCGTTTCCAAAATCCGCCGGGCTGGTCCAGTCGCATATCTTAACGCCGTTCAGATAAAAGGAAATGTCGCTCGGCCAATCCTCGCTGAACCCCGGCGCTTCCGAAGCCAGCTCCATGGAAAGCTGCAATTCAATGGGCGTCTGCCCTTCTTCCAAAAAGTTGGGCAGCATATATTCCACATAACCCTGGCCCAGCCAGAGTATACCGGCCGACACCCGCTCGGGCGAAGCGAAATAGCGCGGATCGTCCACCCGGCCGATAATACGCTCCGCACACGCCAGCCCGCAGGTTGGGTATATCTCGCACTTAGTATACTGCCCTACGCCAATTTCGGTTTCCAGCACGTTAACGTCGCGCCGCCCACGCACGAATTCCAGCAATATCTTATCCTCCGCCAGAGAAAGCACCTTCTGAACGCCGTGCTTTCCGGAAACCGCGTCCGCCCGCACCAGGCCCGCGTCCATCAGCAAGCGCAGGTGAGGCGTAAGCGCGCCGGGCGAAATGCGCAGCGCTTCGCTCAGTTCCCCTGCGTTTGCCGGCCCATGCCGGCCCAGCCAGTCAAGTATGCTGATGCGCGTCTGGCTGCCAAGCGCCTTAAATACCGCAAGGCCTTCGCGGAGCGAACCGATGTGCAGCACCCGCTTCCCTCCCCGCTTTTTGTTACTGTTTTATTTTACCACACTTATCAAAAAAAGGCCAGTATATTTTTAGATTTTTTTAATTATTTTTTGTTTTTCAAAAATAAATGACTTTGTAGCCTGTTTTTGCGTCCATGTCAAAAAACAGGCGGCGCGCCGCCCTTAAAGGGAAGCATGCCGCCTGAGGCTGGTACTATTTTTGCGGGTTAACCCCGTTACTATTGGATCACGGTGATGCGGCCCTGCGGCTCGGCGTAATCCTGGCCCACGACGCCGTCCAGCACCTCGTCCAGGTAATCGACCAGCGCGTCCTCCAATGCGACGCCGGTCTTATATCCGCTGGTTTCGTTGGCGTACTTAAAGGCGTAATAGGTATCGCCGCCCGCGGCGGTAAAGTCGTTTGTGGCGATGATGTAGAGCGCTTCAGGGTCAAAGGCCTCTCCGCCCACAGAGTTAATGGTAACGCGGCTGCCCGGGTTGGCGGGCGCGTAATAGGT
>CAWVLE010000279.1:0-22118 GCA_963929805.1 uncultured Eubacteriales bacterium
AAAAATTTTCAAACGCTGTATGAAAAGGCGGACATCGCGCTATACTGTTCCAAACGCGACGGCAAGAACCGCCTGTCGTATTATGTGGAGGCGCCCGAGCGCATCGCCGTGTGACGCTTGGGCCCCGTCCAAGGTAGCGTAATTAGCCCGGCGTATTTTCCGCCGGGCTTTCCATTTGCGTATACGGCCTATCCCCGCTTCATCTCCAGCATAAATTCCAGGGTCATTTCCTCCGCCTCCGGCAGATATTCATGCCCGTAGTCCGGATAGATCACCACGCGCTTGGGCGAAGTAATTTTGTTGTAGGCCGCAAACTGGCTGGAGGGCGGACAGATTTCATCCATTAGCCCGGTAAACATCAGCACCTGCGCGCGGATTCTGTGCGCGATGTGCTGATTGTCGATATAGCCCAGCCTGGTAAAAATCTCCTTTTCACGCAAGTGGCGCGGGTCAAACATGCGGAAAAAATAGCGCAGTTCCTCGTAGGCGCTTACGTCCAGATCCATTTCCCACACCCGCCGGTAGTCGCACAAAAACGGGTATTTGGGCGCGGCGCGGTTAAGATTGGGCGTCAGCGCGGCGCAGGCCAGCGTCAGCCCGCCGCCCTGCGATCCGCCGGCGGCGCCCACGCGCGTCTCGTCCACTTCGTCCATGGCCATCACAATGCGCGCCAGCTGGGCGCAATCCAGAAAATTGGCGCGCATCAGCAGTTTATCCGGGTCGGGGTCGTCCAAGCCCCGGATGATATGGCCGCGCAACGTAGTGCCCTTTACGCCGCCCACATCTTCCGACTGGCCACCCTGGCCCCGGCTATCCAGCGCGGCCACGGCAAAGCCCGCGCATACGTAACCCAGCATGCTGAAAAAGGATTCCGCGTACCCCGAGTAACCATGAAACAGCAATACCGCCGGCAGTTTTTCCCCCGCCTGCATGCGCGGCCGCGCGTAGCGGGCGTGAATGCGCGCGCCGCCGACGCCGGTAAAGTACATGTCAAACAGCTGCGCCCGGTCGCCAATTTGAAACGCGCTGGGCGTCAATTCGCAGTTCGTGCCCAGCGCTTCCATCTGCGCCACCGCGCGATCCCAGTAAACGTCTATGCCGGCCGGGCATTCATTCCTTCCCCCATAACTTTGCAGTTCCTCCAATGGCATATCCACAATCGGCATGCCGTTCCCCTCCTGTTCATTAAATTGTGTTTGATTTAAACGCAGACGCGTGCCGCGTCCACCAACAAAAGGCGGCCGCGGCACGCGCCTGGAATGCGTCAGTCGTCTACGAACGTGCCGTCGCGGTAGGCCTGGCACTGGTCGAGCATATTAAGTACCTTGGATTGCTTAATCAGGAACTGCGTCTTTCCGTCACGGCGAATGGCGTAATAATCGTCATCATACGTGACATACTCCACGACAAAGTCCTCCATACCGGTGTTAAGCTCATAGCGAACGCTGGCAACCACATCGCCCTGCACGTTATCATCGTCGCTGAGTTTATCAAACAGCAGTCCGATCACTTCCTGATACAGCTTCTTAAACGGGCTCTCTTCGGTCGCTTCACCGTCGAACAGGTAGGTTTCTACCTCCTCCTCTTCGCCCTCTTCGTTGGTAGTGGTTTCGCGCTCGATAGCCAGTTCATAGCTTTGACCGTTTCCTTCGACCACCAGCCGGTCTACCTTTACGATGTTGACAAGGTTAGCAAACTGATCGACCAGGTAGGACGCGTTCACATTGCTGAGGAAGCTTAAATCCGAGCTTTCCATGAAATATATGTCGCCGGTGTCGTCAACCGTTACATAATTTAAATCGTCCACGGCGTTTCCTACGCGTAAATCCAGCGCCGCTCCCTCGCTGTCTTCATAATGGATATAGGCGGCGGGCGTCTTAAGCCCATACTGCTCCAGTTCGTCCACCGTTGATACGTGGCCCGCATAGCTGTCCAGGCTCAACGCCGTAAGCGCCTCGGTAATTTCGTTAAAGCGCGTGCTATGCACATCGTATTCAATGGGTTGAACCATTTTAAGCGAGGAAATCGACAGTCCATCGCTTTCACTATCCATAACGATTTCCACGGTTTCCTTGCCCGTTTGCTCAATCAGTACCCGCATAAATGTATCGGCGCTTGGCGTCAGCGGCAAATCGACGGTATGCAGGTCGTTGAGGCGCTTATTAAAGGCATTAAGCGCTGAAGTAGAAACGCTGTATACTGTCTGGCTGTCATCCATGCGCACGTACACGCCGCTACCTGTAGGCAGCTTATCGCCAAAGTACAACGTGGTTTCGCTTCCGTCCTTATACTGGATATTGGCAGTCAACACTGGCGTATCCAATCCGTAATCCGCCAGATTCTCCGGATTTTCGGTTACAGTCGCCGTCGCAGATGTGCTTGTGGCATAAGTAAGCATGCTCGAGCCCAGCGAAGTCTTGACCTCAAAATAATCCTGGCCCTCAATGGAGTAATCCTGCTCTATCGATTGCTCAACAATTTCCTGCATCTGCGCACTGACGGGCGCAAAGGTAGGCGCAGGCGTCGCCGCCGGCTCGGCCGCCGCTTCGGTCGATGCGGGCTCGGCCGCGGTTTCGGCCGCCGCTTCAGTCGATGCGGGCTCGGCTGCGGTTTCGGCCGCCGCTTCGGTCGAGGCGGGCTCGGCTGCGGTTTCGGCCGCCGCTTCGGTCGAGGCGGGCTCGGGCGTCGCTACAGCCGTAGGCTCGGCCGTGGGTTCAGGCGTCGCCTCTGCTTCGGCGGAATCGGTCGATTCCGGCTCGGGCGTCTCCTCGGTAACGACATTGCCTTCCTCGTCGTACTCGATATTGCTTACCAGCGTATAGGTTTCGCCATCTTCATGGGTTATGGTAACCCGGTCAAACTCTGGCTTTTCCCGGTTGATCAACGTCACGCTTGTGCTGGGGGCCTGGGTGGCCTCCGGTTCCGGCTCGGGCGTGAAGGTATCCGTCAGATAGTAAATCGCGCACGCGCCGCCCAGCACCACCAACAGCACGAGCAATACGGCAAATTTCTTCACCGGACGCACGGACTTGGCGTTTTTCCCCTTCAAATCCTGGGCTGATTCCAGTTTGGGGCGTTTGTTTTGGTTGTTTTCCATTTACAGGCGCCTCCTTCTGAGCCATACCCAGATGCCGGCGACCAGCACGATGGCCGGAATTACGACCACCACGATAGCGGTCAGCATCCACAGCGTAGCGCTGTTGGGCAAGGCCAGAGTGGTATCCGCGATGGACTTGCTGCGGATATACACGCTTACGTCGCGATTGACCAGCCAGTCAAACACGCTAAGCGAGAATTCCAGGTTGCCGGAAGAGGCGGCAAAGGAGTCCGCCAGCAAATACACGCTGCTGAACAGTACGATGCGGGTATCCTTGGTGGTATCCTCGTAGTCCGGCTGATGCAGCACGGACATGGCCAGCACCTGCTCGCCCACTTCATCGCCTTCCTCGCGGCTAAGCACGCTGGACTGGCTGAGCGAAGATTTTACGTATGCCTTATCCGAGGTGGTCAGAAGGTTTTCGTACGAATAACCGGACAGCGGCATTTCCGGCAGAGCGATGGCGCCCGGGCTGGGCACGATCAGGCGCGTGCCGGACAGATTTTCGGTAATGGAGGATTCGCTTTCCACATCGGGTATCAGGTACAGCGGGTTGTTAAGCCAGTTGCTGGTGGAAGATTCGTCCTCTACCACGATGCCGTCCTTAAAGCCCAACGCATAGTAATCGAGCAGCTTTTCAAAGTTGGGCGTGTTGGAAATATCGCTGACCAACGTCGGATCGTTTACGTATAACATGCGTCCGCCGTTATCCAGGAAATCCTTCAATGTCTGGTATTCCTCGTCGGTCAGGTCGGTGGTGGGGCAAATGATTACCACGGTATCGCCCGCCGTCAGTTCGACCTCGCCGCCCAGCGTCAGCTCGTCCACTTCATAGTTGCTGTCCGACAGCTCGCCGCTTACCAACGAGAAATTGCTCATCGCGGGCTCGTTATGCCCGGTAAGGAAGAATACCCTGGGGGTGACTTCGTTTGTCACGTACATGATCGCCGTAGTCAGCTTGCTTTCTCCGTTGAACGAAGAGACCGAGTAAGAATAGGTCTGCTGGTTCAGGGTGTAGGAGTACAGCTCGCTGGACTTTATCAGCTTAACCCGGCTCTCGTCGGCGTTGGTGACGATGATAGAGCCTTCCGACAGGGTCGTGCTGTCGTCCTTATACTGGTTCACGCGGCCGGGCTCGGTTACCGGATCGATGGTGTCCACCGTAATGAGGTTGTTGCGCGCGCGATATTTTGCGGTGATTTCTTCCAACTGAATGCGCAAATCGCTGGTGGTGGCGTTCTGGAACAACAGGTAGATATGGACTTCCTGATCCAGGTTATCCAATACCGAATACGTTTCGTCGGTAAAAGAGGTTATACTGTTTGCGGAGGCGTCGATCTTGAGCGCCCATTTGTCTTCCGCCGCGCCCACAATCACGTTGAGCACGATGACCACAGCGATGACCAGCACGGTCAAAACTGTGGCGTACCAGCCGTAACGCGCATGCTTATGGGCGAACCGTGCGCCCCCATTGCTTTTTGTCAGCTTTTTCATATTGCTCAACCCTCACTCCATCTTCTCTTGTCAATCACGCGTACCGCAAGGAACAGCATGATAAAGCAGAACGACGCGTAATAGATGATGTCCGCAATGGAAATCATGCCGGCGGAAAACGCGTAGTACCGGCTGTAGAGCGATATCCAGGAAAATACCTGGGGCAGCCAGGATAAATACGGAATGGAAAGCGACGGGCCAATCGCCTCAAGCAACTGCAAAAGCAGGTTTACGCCAAAGGTCAACACGGCGGCCGAAAGTTGGCTTTCGGTCAACGCCGACATCAACACGCCGATCGCCACATAGCAGCAACCCAGCAGGAAGAAACCCAGGTAATTGGAAATAATCAATCCCGGATAGGGCGTGGCATAGGCCACGATGACCGCCACATAGAACAGCGTGGGAATCAGGCTGAGCAGCAGCACCGTGCAGGCGGCGGCAAACTTGCCCGCCACAATGGAGCTGATTCGGATAGGCGAGGTCAAAAGCAGCTGATCGGTTTTGTTCTTTCGCTCCTCGCTTAAAAGACGCATGGTCAAAAGCGGCATAATCAGCATGAACAGGTAATTGAGCATGCTGAACATGGATTCCAAATCGCTGGAGGCGCTGAGCATATTGTAAAGAAAGAAGAAAAACCCGCCCACCAGGAGGAAAACCCCCATAAACACATAGCCTATGGGCGTAAGAAAATAATTTTTAAATTCGCGCTTCCAAATCGCAAGCATGGTTACGCCTCCTCGTTATCGCTGGTCAGTTGCAGGAAGATATCCTCCAACTCTATGTCCATCGGCCTGAGCATCAGGATCGGGAAGTTGTTTTTGCTCAGCGCGCTGAACAACGGCCGGCGCAGGTCGGTATCGCGGTTGGACTCGATCAGATAATCCACCGTGCCCTTTTCCTTTACGCCCACCGAATCGATTGAACGCAGGCCGGGGATTTCGCGTATAATCCGCTGGACCTCCCGCTCCGGGCCCTCCACGCGCAGGCGCAGGCGGAACGTGTCGCTGATGCCCGTGGTCAAATTTTCCAGCGTGTCCTGGGCGACGATCTGGCCCTTGTTTATGATAACCACGCGCTCGCACACGTCGGCCACCTCGTGCAGGATGTGGCTGGACAAAACCACCGTGTGATCCGCGCCCAGGTCTTTAATCAGGTTGCGGATTTCGATAATCTGGCGCGGATCCAGGCCGACCGTAGGTTCGTCCAGGATAACCACTTCCGGATTGCCCACCAACGCCTGCGCGATGCCCACGCGCTGGCGATAACCTTTGGACAGGTTTTTAATCAGGCGCTTGCGGTGATCGGTAATGCGCACCAGTTCGCAAATGTCGTCCAGGTGCTTTTTTACATGCGCCTTTGTGACGCCCTTAATTTCGCACACGAATTTAAGGTACTCGTCCACCGTCATATCGCCGTACAGCGGCGGCATTTCCGGAAGATAGCCGATGTGGCGCTTTACCTGCAGCGGCTCCTCCAAAATGTCGTGTCCGTCCACCAGCACCCGGCCCGACGATGCGGAAAGATAACCGGTGATGATGTTCATCGTGGTCGATTTCCCCGCGCCGTTGCGGCCCAGAAAGCCTAAAATCTCACCTTTGTTAATGGTGAAGGAAGCGTCTTTTACTGCGTACTTGTTTCCATACCGCTTGGATATGTTTTCGATTTGAATCATGCGCTCTTCCCTCTCCTTTCTTTCAGGAGCTATTATATCAAACTTTACATAAACGGGTTTGAATAGCCTATGAACAAACTGTGAACAGTGCGCGCGCATTTTTTCCCAAACCCGCTTTTGCAGCCCGCGTATCCCGCGGCCAAACGAATCCGGTCAAGTCTTAAACGTTTTTCCCGCGCATAGGTTTGAGGGACGGACGAGGGGAGGCATGGATAATGATTCGCAATGATTACCGGCGCGCGCTCATCATGTTGCGCGGCCTGGAAAACGGGTATTCGGGCCATGTGCGTCTGGAACGGCGCACGCTTAACGGCACAGTTCAGTTTACCGTCAACAGCGCGCCATCCGCTCAGCCCCTGCACGCGCTTTTGCTCAGCGAAAAGAACGGACGCTATCAGGCCGTCAACCTGGGCGCGCTGCGGCGGGACAGCCGCGGACAGTACGCGCTGATGGCTGCGTTTGACCCGCGTAATATTCAGGGGCTGGACCTTAACGACTACGCCCTGCTCGGCATCGCCCGTACCGGAAACGACGGGCCCGCGCTGGTCATGTCGGGCTATGTAAACGGCACGCGCCAAATCAACTGGCGCGGCGTGCGCGACGCGGTTACCAGGCTGTTTGTTACGCAACGAACCCCGTCGCGCGAGCCGGTCACGCTGCTTAATGAAGCGCCGGAATCGGCCGCAACCGGCACGCAATGCTGCTGCGACCCGGCGCAACCCGCGCCGGCCGCTCAATCGCAAACAGCGCAGGAAGAACTCGCGCAGGCGGCGCAAACCGGTCAGGCACCTCAGGAAGAACCCGCGCAGGCGGCGCAAACCGGTCAGGCACCTCAGGAAGAATCTGTTAAGGCATCCCAACCGGCTCAGGCCGCGCAGGCGCAGGAAAGCCAGGAAGACAGCGCCTGCCCGCAGGGCGAAAGCGAGACCGCATCCCCGGAAGAGGGCGCCGCAGTCACCAGCGTTTTTGAACCCATCCGCCAAAATACCGGAACTTCCGCACAGTCCAAGGCGCAACCAGTCGCGCCCGCGCAGGCGCAAACCCAGAGCGCAACGCAGACCGCGCCCGCGCAGGCGCAAACCCAAAGCGCAGCGCAGACCGCGCCCGCGCAAGCGCAAACCCAAAGCGCAACGCAGACCACGCCCGCGCAGGCGCAAACCCAAAGCGCAGCGCTCGATCCGTTTGACATGCCCGCGGTAGACCCCATATCCGACGGCGTCGATGCCACGGGCTCAGGCGGTCAGGCGGCGTCGGAAAGCGCCGCGCCGTCCAACGCCGCGCAGATTTTGGCGATTGAAGGCAGTTGGCCAGCGTGCATCTTTACGCTGCGCCCGTTATTTGAGCAAAACCAGCCCTTCGAGCCATTCGCCGCGCCCGGATACGTGTTTGTGCGCGCGCCCATATCCTCCGACGCGGGCGAGCAGGATTACTGCGCGATCGGCATACGCGCCGAGGGCGGTAAGCCCAGGGTATTATGCTATGCGCTGCCCGGGACCTTTGCGCTGGAGCCGCCGCCGGGCCTGGAGGGCTATTATTGGCGCGGAACGGGGCGGAACGGCTGGTGGGTCACATTTATCGACCTGATTACCGGGGAGCCCATTTCCGAGGAAGACGCGTAATTCCTGCCCATAGATACGTATACAACAGGCGCTCGCCGGAACTATCCGGTGAGCGCCTTCTCACTTTCTCTTGCGGAAGCGGTTTTTGCGTTTGCGGGCTTTGCCGGCGCACCGCAAACAATTCGCCGTAAATTGCGCGCGCTGGAGCGCGCTAAGCCGGGCGCGTAAAACCGTCTCAGGTTTCATTTCTGTACTTGGTCATCAGCGTGTTAAACAGTTCCTTGGTAGAGGGCGGCGTATAGCTGATGGCGTTTGCGCCGGCTTCCACCGTGCGTCTAACGGTCTCGGCGGTCGGTCCGCCCGTGGCGATAATGGGCAAATCGGGATAGCGCGCGCGAATGGAAGCGACTACTTCACTGGTCTTCTCCGCCGCCGAAACGTTCAGCACCGAAGCGCCCGCCTCGAGCCGCTGGTCTATATCGGTATTGGCGTTAACCACGGTAACGATTACCGGAACATCCACCACGCTGCTGATCATTTTAATCGTTTCGTTGGGCATAGGCGCGTTAACCACCACGCCGAACGCGCCGAGCGCTTCGGCGTCCTTGGCCAGCATAACCGAGCGCGGCCCGCCCGTAATGCCGCCGCCCACGCCGCAAAACACCGGTATGCTGCTGGAAGTGATGATGGCGTTCGCGATGGCCTGTTGGGGCGTAAACGGATAAACCGCCAGCACCGCATCCGCGTTACAATTGCGTATAATGGCGATATCCGTGGAAAATACCAAAGATTTAATTCTACGCCCATACACCAGAATACCGCTGGCGCCCCATATTGTCTCCGGCATTTCCAGCACGTGCTGCCGAAGCGCGCTGTTGATGCGCGGAATTTTCTTTTCAGACATAATATCGGCTCCTTTCCCAAATGATTCCGCGTCCGCCCGCACACCTGCGCCCCACGGATGCGAAACACGCGGCATTCATCGCACGCCGGAACGCTCACGCCCTCCGGTCCTTCCGGAAAGCCGAATTCAATCCTTATGTGCTTAAAGATATCTTATCACAAAATACCGGCTTTATTATGAAGCCGACGCGGCTTTGTCATGACAAAAACCGGCCCCACGCTTTCGCGCGGGGCCGGCACATGTTTTACATTCGATTAAGCCTTCGGGCCGGCGTTGACGATGGCTTCAGGCATATCCTTGTACTGCTTGAAGTTCTCTACGAACATCTTGGCCAGCTTCTTGGCGGTGGCGTCGTAGGCTTCCTTGTCCTTCCAGGTGTCGCGCGGGTTGAGCAGCTCGCTGGGCACGCCGGGGCAGGACTGGGGAACCATCACGTTGAAGTTGGGATCCAGCTTGTATTCCACGTTCTCCAGGTCGCCGTTGAGCGCGGCGGTAACCATGGCGCGGGTGTAGGGCAGCTTCATGCGCTTGCCTTCGCCGCTGGCGGGGCCACCCGACCAACCGGTGTTGACCAGGTATACGTTGGCGCCAAACTGTTCGATCTTCTCGCCCATCATCGCGGCATACTTGCTGGCCGGACGGGGCATGAAGGGCGCGCCAAAGCAGGTGGAGAAAGTGGGGGTGGGCTCGTCGATGCCGCGCTCGGTGCCGGCCAGCTTGGAAGTGAAGCCGGAAACGAACTGGTACATGGCGGCCTCTTTGCTCAGCTTGGAGATCGGCGGCATTACGCCAAAGGCGTCGGCGGTCAGGAAGATAACCGTCTTGGGATGGCCGGCGATGCCGGGGATCTGCGCGTTGTTAATGTACTCGATCGGGTAGCCAACGCGGGTATTCTCGGTCACGGAGCCGTCGTCATAATCGGGCTTGCGGGTTTCGGGATCGATGACCACGTTCTCAACCAGCGCGCCGAACTTGATGGCGTTCCAAATGTCGGGCTCGTGCTCTTTGCTCAGCTTGATGGTCTTGGCGTAGCAGCCGCCCTCAAAGTTGAAGATACCGGTCGGGGACCAGCCGTGCTCGTCGTCGCCGATCAGGTTACGGTTGGGGTCGGCGGACAGGGTGGTCTTGCCGGTGCCGGACAGGCCGAAGAACAGCGCGCTGTCGCCGGTGACCGGATCCACGTTGGCGGAGCAGTGCATCGGGAACACGCCCTGGGCCGGCATCAGGTAGTTCATCACGGAGAAGACCGACTTCTTAATTTCGCCGGCGTACTGGCTGCCCGCGATGACGACCATCTTGCGCTTGAAGGAGACCAGGATGGCGGCCTCGGAGTTTACGCCGTCCAACTCGGGGATGCACTTGTAACCAGGCGCAACCACCAGAGTAAAGTTGGGTACGTAATCCTTCAGCTCTTCCGCCGTGGGCCGGATCAGCAGCTGATGGATGAACAGGTTTTCGCTGGCCAGCTCGTTGATAACGCGCATGTTCATGCGATAGGCCGGATCGGCGCCCGCAAAGCCGTCAAACACGAACACTTCGCGGTTTTGCAGATAAGCGGTCATGCCCTTGTAGATGCGCTCAAATTTTTCTTCGCTGATGGGCATGTTGATTTTGCCCCAGTCGATATCGTCATGGAACTCGGGCTCGTCAACGATGAAACGGTCCTTGGGGCTACGGCCGGTATATTTGCCGGTCATAACGCACAGCGCGCCCGTATCGGACAGGATGCCTTCGCCGCGTTCCAACGCCTTTTCGGTCAGCTCCGCGGGAGACAGCTGATAATACACTTTGCTCGGATTGATGATGCCCAGTTTCTCCAAATCCTTCTTGTCCATTTTTTACCCTCCTGTTTCTTAAAAAGGTAGGCAATTGACGTCGGGCAACAAGCGCGCTTGAGCCAGTTCGTCAAAATATCCCTCGTTGTCCTTGTTATTATTATTCCATGCCGGATACTTTTTTCCTGCCTTATTCATGTTAATTCCATTTCAAATCTTGATGTTTTATTGATATTATTTCAAAAATTCGACCATTGGGTTAAAACGCGCGGCAGGGCTTTAAAGTCAACCGCCCTGCGCGTTTTTCATCGCGTCGGCCAGGCGCGCCAGCTGCGCAAGCGAAAGCGCCTCGCCGCGCACTTTCTCATCCAGGCCGCACGTTTCAAGCAGCGTTAAAGCGCCTTGCCTGTCCATACCGAAGGCGTGCGTCAGGTTGTTTTGCAGCGTCTTGCGGCGCATGGCAAAGGCCGCGCCAATCAGCCGCAAAAGCAGCGCCTCATCGCGCGCCGTCACCGGCTTATCCGCGCCGTATAGCGCAATGCGCATCAGGCAGCTTTCCACGTGCGGGCGCGGGAAAAATGCCTCGGGCGGCACGCGCAGCAGCACTTCGCACCTGCCAAAATAGCCTATCGTGGCGGCCAGCGCGCAATAGGCCTTCTGTCCGGGCGCGGCCATCATGCGTTCGGCCGCCTCGCGCTGCACCATTACGGTAATCGCGTCAAGCGGCATGGAAATCTCTAAAAGCCTCGTGATAATATCCGACGTAATATAATAGGGTAAATTGGCCACCACGCTAAAACGTCCGCCCTGAAAATATTCGTTGGCCGCGGCGGCGATATCCAATTTCATCGCGTCGGCAAAAATTACCCGCGCAAGCGGATAGCCGCCCAGCACATCGGCCAGCACCCCTTCGAGCGCGCGGTCGATCTCCACCGCCAGCACCTTCGCGCCCCGCGCGGCCATCTGCGCCGTCAGCACGCCCGCGCCCGGACCGATTTCCAAAATATTATCGCCCTGCCCTACGCCGGCCGCATCCGCGATGCGTTCGGTCAGCGCGTCGTCCAAAATAAAATTCTGGCCCAGGGAATGTGAATAATGGAATCCATGTTTAGCCAGCGCCATGCGCGCGTTCAGGGCATTGGACACGCTTTTCCCTCCGATCGATTTACTTTTATTGATTTAAGCCCGGATTTTAGCACCATGCGGCGCAGACGCGGGCCGTACATAAACGGGCATTTAAGCGATTTGGCCAGCAGCCGCGCGCGCAGTGCGCGCGTGGCGCGCCGGTAGCGGGCCTGCGCGTTTTTGCCGTCGCCGCAAAGGCAGTTATCCAGCAGGCGCGCGCTCTCCAGCGCCCAGCTGATCCCCTCAAACGAGCTTGGGCTGATAAAGCCGGCCGCCTCGCCCAGCAAAAATACCGCCCCTTCCCCGCAGCAAAAATCCTTCGGGCCGCGCGGGCGCAGCACCATACACGCCTCGGTTTTAAGCGGCCGGCCAAACGCCACGCCGGCGGCGGCCAGCGCGCTTTTCTGCATCTCAAACATTTTGCGGCAATCGCGCGGCGCAAACGCGCCGCCAAAGATAAAATATCCGTCCTTGCAGATGGACCAGGAACAGGCCTCGCTGGTAGATGGGTCAAACACGCACGAATAAAACGGGTTAACGTTCTGATTCTGGAACCACTGTTGAATGGCGACATAGTGCCGCATACGTTTTTGTGGAAAAAAGGTGCGCCGCACGATGGAATTGGCGCCGTCCGCGCCCACGATTCTGCGCGCGTAGGTTACGCCCTCGCCGTAATCGACGGCGAAAGCTTCGCCCTCGCGCCGGATCGCGCGCACGCGGCCATATATTCGGTCCGCCTGGCCGCCAATTAACGAGGCCAGCCACATGTCAAAAGCGTGCCGGTCCAGGTTGATATAGAAGCGCTGGTAAAAGCGCGAAATCCCGCTCGGCAAGTCCAGGGTATGTACGGCAAAAATCTGCGGGTCGACCAGCAAGCGTTTGGGCAGGGTCAGCCCAAAGCGCGCAAGCGCTTTTTGCGCGTCCGGCGAGAGCAGCCCGCCGCACACCTTGTGAAAGCCCGTCTCCCCTTCGCGTTTTGGATCGATGGCCACAATTTTCAATTTTGACCCCGCCAGGTATGTAAAAGCGCTGCCGGCCGGACCCAGCCCGATCACCGCCACGTCGTAAATCACGCGCCGCCCTCCCCTCTTAAACGCCCAAATTTTGCTCAGTATACCATATCCTCGTTAAGGTTGCGCGTTTGGGCCGCCCTGTGTATATCAGCGTCCGCCGCCTTCTTCCCTGTACGCGGCGAAGGCACGGTAAAAGGATGTTCCCCTCTAAGGCCGATAGCCGCGGAAAAGGCCATCTTTTGCGCGACAGAAAAACGGGCGCTGAACTACATCAACGCCCGTCTAAAAATCGCGGTGCAGGCCCGCCTGTCCGTTTACGAGGCCTCGTTGCGCTTGGCGATCATGTCCTTTACCTTCATCAGCCGCGTAAGCGATCCGCGCTCGTTTTCGTCCAGCTTCATGGTGATAAAGCGGATGGTATCCTGCAAGTCGGGAATCATCACGTGTTCCAGCGCGTTGACGCGGCGCCGGGTTTTTTCGATCTCGTCGGCCAGCAAATTACAGGTCTTTTCGATCTCGGCCAGCTTGATCAGTTCAGGCAATACGTCGGCCAGCTCGGCAATCGCGCCGTCCAGCTGGGCGGAGGTTTCCGCCAGGCCATAGGGCAGCACCGTGTCCTGCAGGCTGTCCTGATCGATTTCAATTTTGGGCACGTCTACCGACATGATATTGTCCTTGCCCACCTTCAAATCGACCGTGCGCGCCGGGTAAAGCACCGCCTCTTCCAGCATTGCCGGCTCCATCACGCCCGAGCACAGCGCAAACGCGGCCAGGGCCTGCGAAAGGCGCTTTTCCACCTGTTCGCGCAGGCGCGCGTTTTCGCGGGCCAGCAGCACAAAGCGGCGCATCATCTCATCGCGCTTATCCTTTAACAGCTTATGGCCGCGGGACGCGGTCTTAAGCCGGCGCTTGAGCGAGGTCAGCTCCATGCGCGTGGGGTTGACGTTCATAAGGGCCATTTATGCTTCCCCCTCAGATTTGGGCAGATACTTATCCAGCATGTCGTCGCGAATACGTTTGTGCTCGCTTCTGGGCAGCATGGCAAGCAGTTTCCAGCCCAGATCCAGCGTTTCCTCTATGGAGCGGTTGGTTTCGTAGCCCTGCGATACGTATTCCTTTTCAAAGGCGTCCGCAAAGGCGGCGTACTTTTTATCCAAATCGCTCAGCGCCGCGTCGCCCAGTATGACCGCCAGCTCCTTGGCGTCCTTACCGCGCGAATAGGCCGAGAACAGCTGGTTCATGGTGGGCGCGTGATCCTCGCGCGTCTTGCCCTTGCCGATACCCTTATCCTTCAGACGGCTGAGCGAAGGCAGCACGTCGATGGGCGGCGTTATGCCCTTGCGGTACAATTCGCGCGAAAGGATGATCTGGCCCTCGGTAATATAGCCGGTCAGGTCGGGAATCGGGTGGGTCTTATCGTCTTCCGGCATGGTCAATATGGGGATCTGAGTGACCGAGCCGCTCTTTCCGCGGATGCGTCCGGCGCGCTCGTACATGGAGGCCAGGTCCGTATACAGATAGCCCGGATAGCCGCGCCGGCCGGGCACTTCCTTGCGCGCGGCGGAAACCTCGCGCAGCGCCTCGGCATAATTGGTGATGTCGGTCAGTATGACCAGCACGTGCATGTTCTTTTCAAACGCCAGATACTCGGCCGCAGTCAACGCCATACGCGGGGTCGCGATGCGCTCGATGGCCGGGTCGTTGGCCAGGTTCATAAACAGCACGGTGCGGTCGATAGCGCCCGTGCGGCGGAAGTCGCTGATAAAGAAGTCGGCTTCCTCAAAGGTGATGCCGATGGCGCCGAACACCACGGCGAAGTTATCCTCGCCGCCGGTCAGCACCTTCGCCTGGCGGGCGATCTGCGCGGCCAACTGGGCGTGCGGCAGGCCGCTGCCCGAGAACACAGGCAATTTCTGTCCGCGTACCAGCGTGTTAAGCCCGTCGATTGCGGAAATACCGGTCTGTATAAACTCGTCGGGATAGTCGCGGGCCGAGGGGTTGATCGGCGCGCCGTTCATATCCAGGCGCATGTCGGGTATGATTTCCGGCCCGCCGTCGCGCGGCCTGCCCAGGCCGTCGAATACGCGGCCCAACATGTCCATGGAAACGCTCAGCTCAATGGAGCGGCCCAGAAAGCGCGCCTTGGCGGTATCGATTTTCAGGCCCTGCGAACTTTCAAACAGCTGCAGCATGGCGCGGTCCCCGTCCACTTCCAGCACGCGGCCGGAACGGATTTCGCCGTTCGCCTGCTCTATTTCCACCAGTTCGGAATATTTCACGCCGCTGACGCCTTCCACCAGCATCAGAGGGCCTACGACCTCCCGGATGGTTGAATACTCCTTGAGCATACTATATACCCCCTTCGGTCAGCGCGCCCATCTGGTCGCTCAGTTCGGCTTCAATCTTGTCAAATTCGGCTATGTTATCCTCGGGAATATACTTGGCGCGGCCAATGCGCTCGCGTACCGCCAGGCCGCTTACCCGGCTAAGATCCGCGCCCGCGGCCAACGCCGCCTGGCCCTTTTTCTGGTAATCCAGTATTAGCGAGAGCATGCGGTACTGTTTTTCCAGCGAGGTGTAGGTATCCACCTCGTCAAAGGCGTTCTGATGCAGATAGTCCTCGCGGATCATGCGCGCCACTTCCAGCGTCAGGCGGTCCTTCCAGCTCAGCGCGTCCACGCCGACCAGGCGCACGATTTCCTCCAGCTCGGCCTCTTCCTGTAAGATGCGCATCGCGTCGCCGCGCTTTTCGATCCAGTCGGGCGCGACGTTGTCGTTAAACCACTTTTCAATGCGGTCCACATACAGCGAATAGCTTTGCAGCCAGTCGATGGCCGGGAAATGACGCTTGTACGCCAGTTGCGCCGACAGGCCCCAGAACACCTTTACAATGCGCAGCGTGGCCTGCGATACCGGTTCGGAAATATCGCCGCCCGGCGGCGAAACCGCGCCGATGGCCGAAATGGCGCCGGTGCGTCCGTCTCCGCCCAGGCATTTTACCCAGCCTGCGCGCTCGTAAAACTCCGCGATGCGGCTGGCCAGGTAGGCCGGGTAACCTTCCTCGCCCGGCATTTCCTCAAGGCGTCCGCTCATTTCGCGCAGCGCCTCGGCCCAGCGCGAGGTGGAGTCGGCCATGATAGCCACCTTGTATCCCATATCGCGGAAATATTCGGCGATGGTTATGCCCGTATAAATCGAAGCTTCGCGGGCGGCCACCGGCATGTCCGAAGTGTTGGCGATCAGCACGGTGCGCTTCATCAGCGTCTCGCCCGTGCGCGGGTCGCGCAGTTCGGGGAACTCCATCAAAACGTCGGTCATCTCGTTGCCGCGCTCGCCGCAGCCCACGTACACGATGATATCGGCGTCGGCCCATTTGGCCAACTGATGCTGCACGACCGTCTTGCCGCTGCCGAAGGGGCCGGGCACGGCCGCCACGCCGCCGCGCGCGATGGGGAAGAACGTATCGATAACGCGCTGTCCGGTCACCATGGGCTCGCTGGGCGCGATTTTCTCAAGATAGGGGCGTCCGCGGCGCACAGGCCACTTCTGCATCATGGTCAGTTCCTTTTTGGTGCCGTCCGCCAGGCGCAGCCGGGCGATGGGCTGATCGATGGTGTAATCGTCCTTGCCGATCCACTCGATCACGCCCTCCACCGAAGGCGGCACCATGATTTTATGCACCACGACGGAGGTCTCCTGCACTGTGCCCAGCACGCAGCCGGCGCTCACCTTATCGCCCACGGCGGCCACCGGGACAAAGCGCCACTTGCGGGTGCGGCTGAGCGCGTCCACCTGAATGCCGCGCGTAATGCGGTCGCCCGCCTTTTCGCGTATGGCGGTCAGCGGACGCTGAATGCCGTCAAAAATGGATTCGATCAGGCCGGGGCCCAATTCCACCGACAGCGGGGCGCCGGTAGATTCCACCGGTTCGCCCGGGCCGAGGCCGGCCGTCTCTTCATATACCTGAATGGATGCGCGGTCACCGCGCAGCTCTATGATTTCGCCGATCAGCTTCTGTTCTGACACGCGCACCACGTCGTACATCGTGGCGTCGCCCATATTGTCGGCGACAATCAGCGGTCCGGCGACCTTTACTATGGTTCCCTCACGCATCTCGTCAACCCTCTTCCTTAAATAGTATGTCCGCGCCTATCGCCTTTTCCACGTTGGCGCGTACGGATTTCATGCCAAGGCCGGTCGCGCCAGTCGCGCCCGGGATCGGAATGATGGCGGGCAGCGCCGCCATTTTATAGCGCGAAATGGTTTCGGGAATCATTTCGGCCTCCGCCTCGGTGATAAAAATTACCGCGTAGCCTTCCTGCGCCAGCTTGAACACCGCCTGCGAGGTCTCCTCGGCAGACGATACCGGAACCACCGTCAGGCCCAGCGCCTTAAACGCCAACACGGCGTCCTTACTGCCAATCGCCGCAACTTTCCGCATACGTTCTCCCTTCCGCCTTCCAAGGCCGCCCAAGTCTTTGCCCGGCGACGCCGTCAGGCATACAGCGCGCGCAGGCGGGTAAGCACAGCCTCTTCGCTTACGCGCGCGTCTTTGGCCGTAACAATCAGCCTGAGCGCCGCCGCCTCGCGTTCGCGCGCCAACAGATAGCCGATCAACGGCAATATGCTGGAGGTCTCGTACCGGTGCGGACGGATCAGGCCGAGCAGATAGTCGTCGGCCTGTTTTTCCAGCGCGGCCAGGTCCACCTTCGCCCCGTCGGATAAAATCGCGCGCTTGACCCTGTCGGCATAGGGCTTCAAATATATAAGCCTGGTCAGATATTCGCTCTCGCCGGACAGGCGCTTAAGCCCGTCGATTGGCAGTTCCCCGCCCGGCACAAACAGCGCGGCGGCAAAATCCGCGCTCCGGCCCATCCTGCCGCTTCGCAGCGCGATTAGCAGGTTGGTCAAATCGGCCTTCGCGCTGAAATAGCGCTTAATCGCGTCGTCATGCACGGCGCTTAGCTTGCGCTTTACCAGGGCGTAATAGGCCTTGTCCAGCTCGGCGTCCACATAAAGCGGATCCATGTTGACCGCGATATGCTTTTCTATTTCCACCAGCGCGTCGCGAAGCGCAGGTTCAAGCGGCTGATAATTGTTTTCCTCCACGCAGCGGCGCAGCAGTTCCGGATCCAGCGTTCCGCACTCGGACAATTCGCCCGCGCTCACGCCCAGTACGCGCGCCTTAATCAGCAGCTTTAAATTGAGGATGTCGTACTTTAGCAAAAAACAGTCGGTCGCGTCGGGCTCGCTTGAGCATTCGCGCACCAGCGCGCAGGCCGCGCGCACCTGTTCGTTCGCCAGGCGCTCCACGTCCCGCTTGGTATGCACTTCGCCCCATCCCATTTCGCTAAGCGCGCGCGCAACCTCGTTAACCGTCCCGGCCGAAAGCAGCCGTTCAAGCGAAGAGGCGCTCAGCAGGCTTTGCGAAAGCACCTGCACGCGGCCCGCCGCGTAACCATGGCTTTTCTGAGGCACACTCATCACCTCTTCAATCAAACAGCATTTGGGCTACTTCGGCCTCAAGCGCGCTTTTAAACTGGCTGAGCATGGCGAAATAGGTGCAGTTGACCTCCAGCCCCGCCTTCTTGAGGATAAAGCCGCCGCCGGTCTCGCGCCGCTGCTTGGAGCGGGTTACCGGCGCTTTGCCCGCCGTGGCCAACGCCTGATTTATCGAATCGATGAAGGCCTCGTCAAACAGCTTTTCATCATTTTTCGCAATAATCAGTTCCTCGCCGCCCTGGGCCACCTCCAAAAGCACGCGCCTGTTGTAGGCGCGCTGTTGGTCCTCGCCCATTACCCGCATCGCGCCCAGCGCTACTTCAAAGGCCTCGTCGATCACATCCCGCTTGGCGGCCAGAAGCGCCTTGCGCTGATCCAGCTCGGCCATGCGCAGCATGCGGTCGCGCAGCACCTTGCATTCCTGCTGGGTCTGCTCTTCCAGTTCACGGCGCTTTTGCTCTATCTGTGCGTCGGCGTCTTTACGCATTTTTTCGGCGCGCTGCCTGGCTTCGGAAAGCGTCTGGGCGGCGCCGGCGCGAGCGTCCTGTAAAATTTTCGCCGTAATCGCGTCTGCCTTCACATACCTTCCCTCCCTTTCATGCGCCTGAGGGGCTTGCGCCCCGGCAGGTTCACAGCCGGTAACCGCCGCTTACACGGCAAACCAGACGATCAGGAAGGAGGCCAGCAGCGCAAGCACCGCGTAGGTTTCTACCATAACGGTCATGGAAATGCCCTGGCCGCTCGACTCGGGCCGCTTGCCCAGCAGGCAGATAGAGGAAGCCGCCACGCGGCCCTGATAGATGGCGCTGCGCCAGCCGACGATGGCGATGGGCAGGCAGCCGGCCAGCATGATCATGCCCTGCGCAAAGCTCAAATCGGTCCACTCGCCGCCTAACACGTTCAGCTTGATGAGCACGATAAAGCCGATCAAAAATCCGTAAATGCCCTGCGTGCCGGGCAAAAGCTCCAATACCAGCGCCTGGCCGAATACGTCGGGGTTCTCGCTGATTACGCCCGCGGCCGCCTCACCGGCAATACCCACGCCGCGCGCAGAGCCGCAGCCGGCTAAAAACACCGAAATCGCCGCGCCAATCAGCGCCAAGACCTGGCCGATTGACAGTTGAGTCAGCAGCTCCACAAGGTTGAATCCCATCGCTTCCATAGTAATAAACCCTCCTTCAAATTGTTCAAACAGCCTTTGCGGCCGTAAAAACCCGGCTTGTCAAAACTATTGGGCCTCGTTATCCGCTATATCCACATAGCGCGTGTTGTTGGCCAGCGGCATAAAATCGCGCCCGCCGCTTTCATAAAACTTGTTAAAGAATTCAATGTACTGCAAACGGCAGGAATGCACGTAAGCGCCCAGCGTGTTAATCGCCAGGTTGAGCGCGTGCCCGCCCGCCAGTATGGCGATGGCAAATACGATGCCGATCGGGCTGCCCATCAAAAGCGTCGCCAGCATGTTGATAACCATGCCTATGACGCCGGTAGCCAGGCCCATGCCGAAAAGACGCGCGTAGGACAGCAGATCCGAAAGATAGCTGGTAACGCCGTACAGCGCGCCCAACCCGCCGATTAAGCGGCTGAAGATATTTTTCTTGGCCCGCCCGGCGGTAAGCACTACGCCCACCGCGCCAAGCAGCGCGATAACGCCGCCCACCTGCGTATTGACCACCATCAGCCCCAACCCGGCCAGTATCATAATCCAGAAGACCTGATCGAACAGCGCGTCCAGCCACTTGCCGCGCCGGATGTTCATGTAAATCGCCATGCCCAGGCCGGCCAGCAAATGGACGGCGCCCGCTGCGATGCATACGATCAGCACCGTAATGGCGTCGTTCATCGGGTCCAGCAGCGGCGTATAGGGCGTGTTGCCAAACCAGCCGCCGTAAATCGCGCCCCAGATCACCGTGGAAAGGCCGCCCAACGCCAGTATCCAGGCCATGCCGCCGATGCCCTTGCCGCGCGTCTTATGCCAGATAAACGCGCCCGCCAGGCCCAGCAATACGCCGTAACCCGCGTCCGAAACCATCATGCCGAAAAAGCATACCCAAAACGGCAGCATGATAAACGTGGGGTCCACGCCGTTGGGATCGGGCAGCGAAAACATCTTTACAATTGATTCAAAAGGCGCTACGTATTTATTGTTTTTCATCAGCGTGGGCGGCTTTTCATCCTCGCCCGGGTCGGAAAACTCCACTTCGCAAAGCGGAGCGGCCTTTTTAAGGGCCTTTTCAATTTCCTGCGCGCGGTACGCCGGAGCCCAACCGCTTAGCAAAAAGGCCGAACGCGTGCCCGCGCAGCGCGCCGAGGCCTCCAGGCGCGATTGTTCCAGCGCCATTACGTCGCGCAAAACGCGCAGCACCACCAGCTGCTCGGCCAGCTTTTCAAATTCTTCGCTCAGCTGGGCGCGCACCTGTTCAATGCGCGCAAGTTTTGCGGTCAGTTGGTCGATAATCAGCGCGGGCGTGCCGCTTTCTCCGGGCAGGTTAACGCGCGCGCCGCCCGCCGTCTTAAGCGCCTCGGCAAAGCCTTCCGCCGCGCTTTCATGTACGCCGGCAAGCAGGTTCACCGTTTCCCGCTGGCGCGAAAGCTCCTCCAGCGACGCGGCGCCCAATTCGCTTACCTGGGCCGCAAATTCGTCGTATGCCTTTTCGGGCAGGCTTATAAGCATTAATTGCGACGTTTTGGTCTTGCCCAGCTTTTCCAGCGGGATATCCAGCGCCGCGAAGGGGCGCAGCTGCTCGATCTGGGCCTTCTCGCGCGTTTCACGGGCGCGCAGCTCGCCGCGCGTGCGCTCGATCTCCTCCACGCGCTCCACCACGGCCATAACCTCGTCGCGCGACGCCGTCACCGCGGCCACCTGGTCCGCCCCCGCCGTGCGCTTTCCTTCCAGCAGGCCCGCCTTGTGCTTGTCAAACGGCGTAAGGCGCAAAATCGCCAGATCCAGCCGGTTTACCATTTTGCTCAGCTCATCCAGGCGTCCCTTTTCCTGCTGGGCATATCCGACGCGCGCGGCGTCGTCGCACTCCAGCACCTGAACGCAGCCCAGCCGCTGCATCTGCCGGAAAAGACGCGCCCTGTCCTGATTCAGGGCCAGCAGCGTGATCTTCTTCATCTCAACGAGCGCCATCTGCAACAACCCTTTCAAATATTGCGCGTCCCGCCTTGGAAACGCGGGCCTGCGCCAGCTTCTTTAGCGATTCGCGCTCGGCGCTGCGCCGCATCTCAAGCGTCTTAATCTCGTCCTGGGTGCTTATGCGCGCCTCTTCCAGCGTACGCGAAGCGGCCTCGTGCATCTCCTTAACCGCCTGTCGGCTCATGGCGGCCGAGGCCTCCTCCACCGACTTTATGATATCGCGCGCTTCGCGAGCGGCCTGCGCGCGAATCTCATCCGCCTGCTGTTCGGCCTTTTCAATCTGCTCAAGCAATGTCTCTGCCAAGCCCTTCACCTCTTTCTAATAGTGTTCGTCCCGCGCCGCGGCCGCGGATTATTTGGTGCCGAATATCCGGTCGCCCGCGTCGCCCAGGCCGGGCACGATGTAGCAATGTTCGTCCAGCCCCTCGTCCACCGCCGCGATGTAGATATCCACGTCGGGATGGGCCTTTTGCACCGCCTGAATGCCCTCCGGCGCGCCGATCAGGCACACGAGCTTGATGGAGGTGCAGCCCCGGTCCTTCAAAAACTGGATCGCCGCGGTAGAGGATCCGCCCGTGGCCAGCATGGGATCGACCACGATCAGGTCGCGCTCCTGCACGTCTACGGGCAATTTGCAGTAATACTCCACCGGCTTAAGCGTCTGCGGGTCGCGGTACAGCCCGATGTGGCCCACCTTGGCCAAAGGCACCAGGCGGATAATGCCGTCCACCATGCCCAGTCCCGCGCGCAAAATGGGGATAATGCCCACCTTTTTGCCGCTGATCACCTTGGTTTTGCACTTGCAAAGGGGCGTTTCTATTTCAATTTCCTTAAGCGG
>CAWVLE010000280.1:0-5015 GCA_963929805.1 uncultured Eubacteriales bacterium
TAAACCGCCTGGAGGACGGCGAGGAAATTTTTTACGTCAGCAACCCCGCGCTGGGCCTGTGGGTCGCGCGCGAGCGCATGCCGTAGCCCGGGCCCCGGACCGGCGCGAAATGCCGCGAATGCGAAACGCCCCTTTGCGATGCGGCGCATGGCAAAGGGGCGCGTTTTATCAAAAGTCAGGCGCCCGGCGCATGCCGCTCGCTTAAAGACGGGGCAAATTATGAATTGCGCGCATTGCAGCCGCAACTGCCGCGGCAGACCAGCTTTGCGGGGTATACGATGGTCTGCGGCGGCGTTTTATCGCCATGAACGCGCTTAAGCAGCAAATCCACGGCACTGCGCGTCACGTCGGGCATGGCGCCGTCCACCGAGCACAGCGGCAGCGGAAAGCTGAGCTTTCCCTGAATATTGTCGAAGCTGGTTATCGCCACATCCTGCGGCATGCGTATGCCGTTTTGGATCATCAGTGAAATGGCGTTCCAGGCCTCCATATCACAGAACATGAACAGCCCGTTTACGCCGCACTGCCGCCACGCCAGCAGCTTGCCGGCGATTTCTTCGTCGGTGCGGCAGATGGCCGTATGCCGGTCGCCGGGCGCAATGCCCGCCTCGTCGCAGGCGCGCATAAAGCCGTGAAGGCGCGCCGGGCCGCTGTACAATACCTCGTAGCTGCTTAGAAACGCCAGGCGCCGCCTGCCCGCCTCGATCAAATGGCGCGTCGCCAGATAAGCCCCCTGTTCCTCATCGCAAATTACGCTGTCCACCGCGTCGCGCTGCAAATAGCGCGACATAAGCACAAAGGGCATATTGGCCGCGCGCATGCGCTCTATCGTGGGCGCGGAGCCCAGACAGGGAAACAGCAAAATGCCGTCTACCTGGCGGCCGATGGCGATATCGACCACCTGCATTTCGGTCTCTGCGTCGTCGCGCGAACACATAATCATCAGCGAATAGTCAAGCGCCATGGCCACATCCTGAATCAGGTCGGACATCACCGCGTAGTACGGGTTGCTCATCCCGCCCACGATCAACCCCAAAGTTCGGGTACGCCCCAGGCGCAGCGAGCTGGCCATATAATTGCATACGTAGCCCATTTCCTGCGCCACGCGCTGAATTTTTTCGCAGGTCGCGCGCGATATATCGCTTTTATCCTTTAGCGCGCGCGAAACCGTGTTAATGGTATAGCCGGTCGCCTGAGCAATATCCTGCAAGGTAACGCGTTTTCCCGTCTTTGGCTGAGTCATGTTTTTCTCCTATCTGATCTATATCCTGGTATTTTAGCACAGCCCATGCCCGCTGTCAAATTCCCCGGAAAAAGCAAAAGCCGCGGCACGCATTTCCGTGCCACGGCCAAGTTACGCCGGCGGCGCGCACAGGGTCAGGATTAGCGCCTGATTTTAACCCTTTACGGAGCCGGCCGTCATGCCCTCAATGATAAACCGCTGCGCGAACAGGAACAGGATAAGCAACGGCAGTATCGCGAAGCACGAACCGGTAATCATCAAATCGTAGTTGTTGCCGTAGGGCGACCACAGCGTGTTAAGGCCGATCGGTATGGTGTACTTTTTCATATCCGAAATGACCAGCATGGGCCACAGCAGGCCGTTCCACGCGCCCATACCCACCAGCACGGCCATGGAGGCGTACGCGGGTTTGAGGATGGGCATGATGATGCGCAAAAATATTCCGTACTCGGTACAGCCGTCCACGCGGCCGGCGTCCAGCAGCGCGTTGGGCACGCCCGAGAGGAATTGACGGAAGAAGAAAATCGCGCTCATATTGGCCAGGAAGGGCAGCATAACGCCCGCGTAGCTGTTGCGCATGCCCATCGCGTTAATCTGCGTGTACATCGGAAGCATGAGGATTTCCAGCGGAATCATCATGACCAACAGCACGCACAGGAACAGCGCGTTCTGGCCCTTAAAGCGGTATTGCGCAAATCCATAGGCGACCATGGACGAGATCAGCAGCGTAAGCGAACCCTGCACCAGCACGATAAACAGGCTGTTTTTGTACCAGATGAAGTAATCGTGCGGCTGGTATTGACCGTCGGACATGATGCCCGTAAACAGATAGCGCCACGCGAGCAGGTGCAGCTTGTCAGGCGTCGGGTTCAGGTTCAGGCCGCTGACGAACAGCTCGGCGCCGCCTTTAAACGTGCCCAGCAACAGCGCGTAAAGCGGTATAATGATGACGACCGCCAGCGCGAGGAAAAACAGCACCATGACCACGCGCGCGGGAGAAAGCTTGCCGGTATGGCTTTGAGTAGGCTTGGCCGATGTCATGATCACAACTCCCTCCGTTTGCCGATCGTTCCGGTAATCCACAACTGCGCCACGGTGATGATCATCGCGCCGACCAACAGCACCAGACCCACAGCCGAGGCAAAGCCGAACTTATCCACCTTTTCAAAGCCGTAAATGACCATATAGCGCAGCGAATTGATAACCGCCGTATAGAAGGTCTTGTTTGCGAACATGTTCCGGTAGTTTTCCAGCCCAATCCACGTGCTGCCCGAACCGGTTATCTCCTGAAAGCTCATCAGCACCGTGGAGGCCAGCGGATAAACGAAAAATACCGCGAAGGTGAGTATAAACGGCATTACAAATACGTATGGGGCCACCTTCTGCGAATAAAGCAGATGCCGGTTGAGCGCCACGTACAGGGCGATCAGCAAAACGCCCGCCACGATGGGCCAGACGCGATAGCGCGCCAGCGCCAGCCATGCTGACTGAAGCGGGCTGTACTGTTGCCCGTCTTCCAGCTTGTCAAAGAAGTACGGGCTCAAATCCTCACCGGCGTCGTAAGCGCTGTCAAAACGAACCGATTTGCCGCTGAGCGAAAACAGGCATACAATGCCCAGTATCAGCAGCAGAAAGCCCGCAATCAGCACAAAGGCGGTGTTGCGCCGCTTTTGCGCGGGCCTGGAAGGCGTGGTCGCTGTCTGCATCCCTTAAGCGCTCCTTTCATTGGCGGCGGGCGTTACGCGCGCGCGCCCATACGAAATGGGCGCGGACGGCCACCCGCTTTAAAGGGTCCAAGTTGCAATTACCGGCTGTAAAGGCGCATGGAAGTATGACTCCCATGCGCCGCGGCTGACAAAGCGGAGGTATTAGAACAGGTCGCTGTCGATGGTCTCCTGCGCGGTGGCAAGCGCCTCGGCGGTGTCGACGCCATCCACATAAACCTCGTTCCACAACGTGGTGCCCAGGTAGTTGTTGATGGTGGGGCTGATGGAGGTGGAAAGCACGTAGCCGATCTCGTCGCGGATCTCAAGCAGCGCGTCTACCGGATAGCCCACAAAGTACTGGTTGTACTTGTTGTCGTCGGTCTTCATGACCGCGTCGTCGTCCCATACGGAGGTGTTGATCGGGTCAAAGCCCAGCAGGCTCCAGATCTTCTCGTTGCCCAGGGGGCCGATCTTGGCGTAGGTCAGGAACTCGGCCGCCAGCTCGGGATTGGCGCCGTTGGCGTACACCACGGTGCCCGTGCCGCCCTGGCCGATGGAGCGGTTCTGGCCCTCTTCAAATACCGGGCAGGGCGCTACAACGTAGCGGTCCTTGCAGGCGTCGCCGATTTCGTCGGTGAAGCGGCTCATGTACCAGAAAGGCATGATGACGCAGGCGATCTTGTTATTGGCGATGTAGGCCTTGCCTTCCTCGGTGTCGGGCTGTCCGCCGGGGCAGGTTTCGCAGATGCCCGCTTCCAGCCAGCTCTTCTGGGTGTCGATGATCTTGGCAACTTCGGGGGTGTCCACAAAGGCGCTCTCGCCGTCCTGCCAGTCGGCGCCCTGCTCCGCCAGCATCAGGCTGGCCACCCACTGGGTGCTGGTCTCAACCGTGCCCATCCAGGCGTCCGGAACGGCTTCCTTCAGCTTGATGCCGGCCTCTTTCCAGTCGTCCCAGGTCTTGATCTCTTTGTAATCGACGCCCGCCTCGGCCAGAAGGGCCTCGTCGTAGTAGCACACCATGGCGCCTACGTGGGTGGGCGCGCCGTAGTACTTGCCGTCCTTGGCGTAGATTTCAAAGCGGGCCTGTACCAAATCCTCCATATACTCCTGCATGTAGGGGGTCAGGTCCAGCAGCTTGTCGCTGAAGGAAAGCACGTTGGGGAACTGACCGATCTCCACGTCGCAGATGTCCGGCGCGCCTTCATCGGCCTGCAGGGCGATCTTATACTTGTTGTGCATATCGCCGTAGCCCAGCGTGGTCACCTGGATGTCGATCTGACGGTCGGGATTGGCTTCGTTCCACATTTTCGCCATGGACTCATAGAATTCCTGATGCTGGGCAATGAACGTCCACATGGTCAACGTGGTCGCGGTGCCTTCGGCCTGCGCAAAGGTCGCCAGGCTGAGCATCATGCACAGCGCAAGGACAAGGGCCAAAATCTTCTTCATGGGAAAGCCTCCTTTTATTTTGAGAAGTGTCGCCACTTCATCAATTCGCCCCGAAATTTATGAAAAACCCTGTCCCGAGACCCCCCGCCGCGTTCTTTTCACATAAAAAACCCCGGCGCGGGGAGAGAAGCAGTTCTCCCGCTCGGGGTGGGAAAAAATTGGCGCGGCGTGTGCCGCCGCGCCGCATGTATACGGCGCCGGAGGATACTTTCGGATGGGTCTATGCCGCTTTTCGGTTTACCGGCGCCTATATGAACCGTCCCGCCGCCGGGGCGGACCGGGTACGGGCGATGGGGATGCGCTTTGATAACGGCAAAGCGCAATTTCGCCTGCATTCATATCCTGTCTGTCGTGGGAGGAAAAGCCCGCCAGAAACGGCAGGCCGGCCTCCGGGCGGCGTACTTGCCGCCCGGAGGGATGTAACCTGTGCGTTTTCTTTCGTTGCGCCGCAAAGGCCCCTTTTCTTAGTTGCTGGTCATGGTGCAGCCGCAGCGCGGGCAAAGCGTGCTGCTGCCGCCGCAGGTAGTGCCGCAGTTGGAGCAGGTGCAGCTGGTGCGGCAGGTATTGCAACTGTTGCAGCTGTTGCAGCTGTTGCAGCTGTTGCAAGTATTGCAGCT